>JAUZOF010000262.1 GCA_030706585.1 Bacteroidota bacterium | reverse complement strand
GCTGCTGCTCAGGAAATCGGTCTTCGTCGTTTTCTTGAGTCTAAAGGTGCTAAAGCGTTTACTACCAGCTTCAACGAATTGGAAGGTATGTCTCAGTTGATGGGATTTGCTTCTCAGCGTTTGATGGCAGAAGGTTACGGTTTTGGTGCTGAAGGTGACTGGAAATCTGCTGCATTGTCACGTACTATGTGGGTAATGGCACAAGGTCTTCCTGGTGGTTGTTCATTTCTTGAAGATTATGTATTGAACTTCGACGGTGAAAACAGCTCTATCCTTCAGTCTCACATGTTGGAAATCAACCCAGAGATCGCTGGTAACAAACCACGTATCGAAGTACACTTCTTAGGAATTGGCGATGCAGGTGTTTGTGCACGTTTGATTTTCCAAGCACACAAAGGTGAAGGCGTTGCAGCAACTATCGTTGATATGGGTAACCGTTTCCGTATGATTCTGAACGAAGTAGAGGTTATCGAGCCTCAAGCTCTTCCTAAACTTCCTGTAGCATGTGCATTGTGGAAACCAATGCCTAACTTTGAAATTGGTGCAGGTGCATGGATCTTGGCTGGTGGTACTCACCACTCTTGTTTCTCATTCTCTCTTACAACTGAGATGATGGAAGACTTCGCAGAAATCGCTGATATCGAATTGTTGATCATCGACAAAGACACAACTATTCGTCAGTTCCGTCAGGATCTTCGTAACAACGAAGTTTACTACATGCTTAACAAAGCTTTGAGATAATATCCACATAAAGAAGTCTGAAGCCCATAGTCATAGACAGGCTTCAGGCTTTCTTATACTAACACACTAATAAAAATCATGAGCAAATACGTTATTGGTCTGGATTATGGTAGCGACTCAGCTCGCGCTGTTGTAGTGGACGCAATCACCGGAGCTGAAATGGCTTCATCTGTAAAATATTATCCCCGCTGGATGGAAGGCAAATATTGCGATCCAATAGCGAACCAATATCGCCAGCACCCACTGGATTACATCGAGGTATTGGAATATACCGTTAAAGATGCTTTGTCAAAATGTCCTGCCGGAACTGCAGAAAAAGTAGTAGGTATGGCATTCGACACTACAGGTAGTACACCGGTTTTCACCGATAAAGAGGGAACTCCGCTGGCACTGCTTCCTGAATTTGCAGAAAATCCTAACGCGATGTTCGTTTTGTGGAAAGACCACACTGCGATCAAAGAAGCTAACGAAATCAACGAGTTGGCTGCGAAATGGGATATCGACTATACTTCTTACGAAGGTGGAATCTACTCTTCTGAGTGGTTCTGGGCAAAAGCATTGCACGTGCTTCGTGCAGATGAATCAATCCGTAAAGCGGGTTATTCATTGGTAGAGCATTGCGACTGGTTGCCAGGTCTTTTGGTGGGTAAAACCAAACCGGAAGAGATCTGCCGTAGCCGATGTGCTTCAGGTCACAAAGCAATGTGGCTGGAGAAATGGGGTGGTCTTCCTGCTGAAGATTTCCTGACTGCATTGGATCCTGTTTTGGCTGGTTACCGTGCTAAATTGTACACTGATACTTGTCCAAGTGACAAGAAAACAGGTACATTGACCGAAGAGTGGGCTAAACGATTAGGCTTGACTACCAACGTAGCTGTTGCGGTTGGTGCATTTGACTGTCACATGGGTGCTGTAGGTGCAGAGGTTAAACCAGGTGCTTTGGTACGTGTTATCGGTACTTCTACCTGTGATATCATGGTTTCTTCTTACGAAGAGATGGGTGATAAACTGATCCCGGGTATCTGTGGTCAGGTGGATGGATCTGTTATTCCTGGGCTGGTAGGTCTGGAAGCGGGTCAGTCTGCTTTCGGTGATATCTACGCATGGTTCAAACGTGTGGTAGCATGGCCAATCGAAAACATCGTGGCTAAATCAACCCTGATTGATGAAGAAACAAAACAAAAACTGATTCAGGAATCTCTGGATGCTATCATCCCTGCATTGTCAATCGAGGCAATGAAAGTGCCTGTGTCAGAATCAGCTATTATTGCAACAGACTGGATGAACGGTCGTCGTACTCCGGATGCTAACCAAATGCTGAAAGGTACCATCACTGGTCTTTCATTGGGTACAACAGCTCCGCTGATCTTCCGTGCTTTGGTGGAAGCTACTGCTTTCGGATCTAAAGCGATCGTGGATCGTTTCATCGAGAACGGCGTAGAGATCAAAGAAATCATCGGTATCGGTGGTATCGCTTTGAAATCTCCATTTGTAATGCAAACTCTGGCAGACGTATTGAATATGCCGATCAAAGTAGCTAAAGCTGAACAGGCTTGTGCTTTCGGAGCTTCAATGTTTGCCGCTGTGGTAGCGGGCGTTTACGCTAAAGTAGAAGACGCTCAGGCTGCTATGGGTATGGGATTCGCTGCTGAATTCTATCCAAATGCAGAAAACCACAAACTTTATCTTGATATTTACCATAAATATGTTCAAATCGGTAAGTTTACCGAAGAGAACTTGTTTTGTTAGTAGATAATTTGTAGTTAGTAGTAGGGAAGGGGGAGCCGTGAGGTTTCCCCTTTTTTGATTTTGGTGGCGGGGCTGGTAGTTTCGCTTTTTTTTAGTGTAATTGAATTTTCGAATCCTTATTTCAGTGTATCTCTCAAGGGTATAGTGTCTTTTGATGTATGTCATAAAACAAAAAGTGGAGGCAATGCCTCCACTTTTTGTTTGAATCCGATTAAGATCTTAGATGATAACCGTCGTTTGCAGGCTGCTCCACGAGCCCGCCAGTTCCGGGTGTTTGGTGTTGTACCAGCGGAAATAGATGTAAAGTGTTTTAGCCGCTGAGGCAGCACCCAATGACAGCGTGAAGATGGCTTTTGTCGATAAATCTTTTGTCAGATTGGGGTCTTCTGCTGATGTGGGAGGTGTAGTGCCCACCATGTAAAGAATCTGTACACAGTCGGCATCGCCATAGATGGCGGCGCGTGCGCTGGTTGTGCTGTAACATTTGAGGGTGATGTCACCACCGCCTGCGGGAATTAGCATGGCTTGTACCAGTTCGTCAATGCGTGAGGTGGGAACCGTACGGGTCGTTTTCTCCAAAGCGCCCTTCTTGATATTAAAAACAGTCAAGTCGGCTACGGTTACGTTTAGCGAAACGGAAATCCGATCCAGAAAGTTAATCTCTTTGTCGAAATTAATCACTTCATCGATTTTACTCAATAGATCATCTTTGATGGCAGTGGTACGACCGTATCTTTTATCGGCGTATTTGGCATAAATCGGAGCCCATATCGTGTGAAAACCGACCCACCGATTAATCTCTTCTTCCGAAAAGCCCAGACGGGCACCGTTTGTGATGGGAATACCTAATACAATGTAGGCCGCTGTGCTGGCCAGATAAAGATTGAAATCATCAATTCCCCTGGGAATTCTTGTTGCTGTACCCATAGTTGTAAGTATTTAAAATGGTGAATAATTTGTATATTGAAAAATAGACTTTACATTTGTAAATGTATATTGTTAGTTGTTTTGTCTGTTGCAAAGGTATATTGTTGAAATGTTGTGTGCAATAACGACATGTCGTCAATTTTTGTCATAAGAGAAAGGTTTCTTACCAGTAATTCATCAGGAGGGTTAATAAATAGCATATTCAGCTTATGGATAATCTTCTTTTAATACATGCATTATCATGAATCGAATTGAAGAAATGTATATGGATTTTATCGGCAATCATCCCATTTTTGCCGATACTGAGTTTGTAATATCCAATGCTCAGGCTTTACAACTAAAGCAGGTGGCACGCGTAGATGGGCGGACGTTGGCGCTTTGTAATGCCGGGCGCAATGATTATCATTTTCTCCATACCAATTGTCCTGAATTCAGCCACCTTTTTAGCGGTACTGTTACTGTGGAGGAGTTTGTGAAGTCAATATGGCCGGCTGATATCGATCATTTTGTATCAGCATGGTGTAAGGCGTTTCGTTTTATCGGTGATTTAAGTACAGAGGAGTTGATCGATTATGCTCTGGTGTTTGAATGTCGTCTCCGTAACATACATGGTGTGTATAAGCGTGTCATGTTTAAATATCTGCTGGTCGAAGATCATTCCGAGGGAGATCATGGGCAGGTCTTACTGATGTTGAAACCTGTTGACGGGTGTAGTAGCCGTGAATTGTCTAAAGGGATATATATTATTAATTTGCAAACCGGGAAGGTTATGAAGCGTGCGACTGGTTGTACATTTTCAGATAGAGAATTGCAAATCGCGGCCCTTAGTAAGGAGGGGTATAATAAAGCTGCTATTGCGGAAGAGCTCTTTATTTCCCACGATACAATAGATAATCACCGACGTAACATCAATCAGAAATTATCTGTACGCGAGATCTCGTTTGCTGTTATGTATCTGCACGATATGGGGGTGATTTAGATGGTGTTAGATAGTGGTTTGATGTTTTGTTGTATTACAATACTTCGCTTACAGAGCGTTTTTTTATGACTACACAGTTGCTTGTAGTCGCTTCAAGCTTGCCCGAAGCGACTACAAGCAACTAAGTAATGGCGTCGAGCTTGCTTGAAGCTACTTCAGGCTTGCTTGTTGTGGCTACAAGTCGCTTTGTTGTGACTACAAGCAAGCTTGTAGCGGCTACAAAGTGGCTTGTAGTTTCTACAAAGCGCTTTGTAGTGATAAAAAAGTGACCTGTAGAGCCAAAAAAGCACTATGTTTTGATGTTTAAGTGACCTGTTGCGGGAGTAAAGGACTCTCTTTTTCGGGCAAAGCACTGTGTGGTTGTCTCTTGCCTGTTAGTTTGTATTAATGGGATAAGTGTATTTGAAACAATTTTTTCTGTTTAATTTGTGATTAATAGGTGTGAAATGATAAATAATAGAGTTATCTGTGTACATTTGTGTGTAAAAGAAAGATGAGTCAATCCTTTTATTAAATCGTCGAATATATATTCTTGAATTATATTTATCTAACAATGGAATAATATTGGTTGAGTTTAATTATTTGTGATAACGAACTCGAGAGGAACTATTATGCTAATATTTGATCGAATGTAATATGAAAGTAATTTACAAAATAACATATCCAAATGGGAAAATATATATTGGAAAAGACTTGACGGATAGTATAAACTATTTTGGAAGTGCTGATAGTAAGATTATTGAGCTAGATTTTACAAGGGAACAAAGACGTGATTTTACAATTACAAAACAGATACTTTGGGAGTCCGAGATTGCATCAGATAAAGAAGTTAACGCAAAGGAAGTTGAGCTTATAAAACTATTTGAGTCCAATAATCCTGTAAAGGGATATAATCAATGGCCAAAATATAAAAAGTGATTATGAAACAATTTGGAAAAACAATAAAGTTCTTTTTGATTGATGGTGATCCTAATGGAAGGATAACATGTGAATTGTCAAATTGGACAGGAAAGGCATTCAAAATACCTAGAAAGCAAATTAAAGAATCTTCTGATAGAGTAGAGTTGCAAGGAACTGGTATTTATATGTTGTTTGGGAAATCAGATAACACGGGAGGGAAAGATCTTGCATATATAGGTGAAGCAGAAGGGATTCATAAACGGTTAGTTCAACATTTATCTGCGAAAGATTTCTGGAATGAAGCAATTGTTTTTGTAAGTAAAGATGAGAATTTGAATAAAGCTCATATTAAATACATTGAAAGTCGGCTTTATGAAATAGCAAAAGAAGTAAATAGATACGAACTTGAAAATGGGAACTGTCCACCAAAACCTAAAATTTCTGAATCAGATGAGGCTGAAATGGAAGAGTTTATTGATAAAATTCGGTTGTTGGCAAATACACTTGGGTATAAAATATTTGATGAGATAATAAAAGTCAATCAAACAATTGAAGAAGCAGAAAGAAATACTTTTTATATAGAAGCTACAAAAGGAGCTAAAGCTAAAGGCCAATCTACTTCAGAAGGATTTGTTGTTTTTAAAGGTTCTTCAATTGCGACTTCGACAACGAATTCGTTCCCTAAAAACTGGAATAAATTAAGAGACATACTTATTAATGATAAAGTTATTCTTGAAACAGAAGAGTCACTAATATTTGATTCTGATTATCTTTTTACAAGTCCATCTGCAGCGGCAGCTATAGTAATGGGGCGAAGTGCAAATGGATTGATTGAGTGGAAATTAAAAGACGGAAGAGTCTTAAAAGCAGTTGAAACTGAATCCTAATATTGATATATTATCTTGGACTTAATATTATTCATATCATTGTGTTCCATTCAGCAATTCCGGAAAATGAACAAGAGATAGGATTCCGCATAAGTAGCCAATCATGAAAAAAATAAGAGGTAGTACATCCGCATCCGCACCGTAGAGACGCAAGATCTT
>JAUZOF010000261.1 GCA_030706585.1 Bacteroidota bacterium | reverse complement strand
CAAAGTTCAAAACTTTGGAAAAGTTTAGATCGTCCACAGACAAAAAAATCCGGTGATTTGTGAAGCGCACAAAATCACCGGATTAATTGTTTTTAGAGGTGTACGAATCAGCTTCGCAAACCGTCAGATTATTTCATAACGGGAGAACCTACGGGCAGCATTACACGACCGTAGAATTTGTTGAGCAGGTTAGCTCCGGCTCCGTAGAAGCCCAACAAAGAGATAACCAGTTCAGACCATGCAGCGATGGAGTGCCAGATTTCGCCCATTTCGAATGAGCTCATCATCAGGCCAAGGAAAAGCACATCAATCAGTACCATGATTGCAATCAGTACTTTATTGGTTCGGAACGAAGCCACCGTAATAAAGAGTGAGATAATCAGGTAACCCAGAAATGCAAAACCGAGTTGGTGGACATCTACTGTCTGTGCCAGTGCAGCTCCGAAAACGCCCAGTTTGATCAACCATGTGGTTCCGACTGACAACCAGAAAAATCCATAAACGCCAAAAGCGGTAGAACCAAAAAGGTTGTTGTGTTTAAAGTCATAAACACATGCCATCAACTGAGCGAAACCACCCAGGAAGATAGCCCATGGAATTACCATGGAAAGGCCTTCAGTCCAGCCCAGTTTTTGAGATGCGGCTACCAGGGTAACCATAGCAAGGCCGGTCAATCCCAGCGGGGTGGGGTCGGCCACTTCAATTCTAATGTACTTGCCTTGTTCGTGCATAAAAAGATTTTTAGTTTATAATTTGCGGGCGCAAAGGTAGTTATAAATCAGCACACTGCAAACTAAGGTTAATTTGTCAGTACCATTTTCATTCATAGTAAAGAATGTTTTATGTAATTTCCCGTTAGAATACAGAAGCCGTGATATAAATTCTAATTCATATGAGAACAAAACTTTTATTTTGGACAATGATTGTCTGTAGCATCTTCACCCTGAATGCACAGAACTCTCCGGTAAATGACAAATACCAACCTTATTGGACTAAAATCGAAAAAGCGCAAAAAGAGGGGTTGCCTAAGAGTGCATTAAAAGAAAGCCGGGCTGTTTTAGCTCAGGCAAAGTCTGATAAAAACGGTCCGGCCATATTGAAGTCGTTGGTCCTGATAGCCGGGCTACAACAAACGATTGCCCCGGATAGTGTGAAATATCTGTTCAGGGAAATGGAAGGAATGTTGGAGGAAAATCAGGAACCAGCTTTTAAAAGTCTTCTTCACTCCGCGCTGGCTGAACTTTATCACCAGAGTTACCGGCGTGAGTGGTGGGCCATCAGGCAACGGACCGCCATTGCTTCCGATAATTCTGATGATATGTCTTCCTGGACTTCTGCCCGGTATATCGATGTCATAGTCAGCCACATCAAACAATCTTTGCAAAATCAATCGGCCCTCTCTACTGTTCCGACTGAGAAATACGCTCTGGTATTGGATAAAGGCAAAGATTCCCCGCGGTTACGTCCTTCCATGTACGATTTGCTCGTTTATCGGGCTGTGGAGTTGCTACAGGAAAATGACTTCGAGGAATACCGTTCAATCGCAATTTCGGCGTTGAATGATTTGAAGAACATAAACACCCAAAAAGGAAACGGGGATGCCTACCTGATGGCTGAATTGCAGCGATTATCATTCTGCAAAGGCCGCGAAGTTTCGGATAACCAGTACGAACAAGTATTATTAGCATTGCAAAAGAAATATAGGAATTCGCCCATCTCGGTGGAGGTTGACCTTGCTTTGGCTGAATTTTATCTTGAAAATGACAATGATATTATTCCCCTGAATGAAGATAATTCAGAGGTCGAACCAGACAACTCTACTAAAATCCGCAACTACGAAAAGATACTTCAGATTTGCAATGAAGCGATTCGTCTTTATCCCAATTACGACCGAATCGGACAGATTCAATCCCTGAAAGAACAGATTCTGTTACCGTTCGCCCATTTTTCCATGCCGTCGCAACTATATCCCGGTCAAAAGGTCAAAATCAAAATTCATTACCGGAATCTTGACCAGTTTTCCTTCCGCATCTATCGGGTAGATGCTCCGATGACGGCGGAAATCATCCAGACTAAAACTAAGTATCCGGAGAAATTGGTTTTGGAACAAAAACTCTCGCTCCCTAATCCGAGACCCTATCTGGAAAAAGATACCGTAGTGGAAATTTCTGTTTATCAAATCGGTAATTACCGGTTAGAAAGTTCAGCGGTATCGGGCAAAGAGGTCAAAAACAATGGGTCTGAACATTTCAGCGTCAGTAAAATAGCATCGGTTAGCCGTTCTGCTGCCGGAGCTGTTGAAGTTCTCGCTGCCGATTTCAGGAATGGTGATCCATTGACCAATGCGACAGTTATCCTCTATAAACAAAAATATCCCAATCAGTTTACAGAAGTGAGTAGGGGAAAGACTCAGGCTCATGGACTGTTTACAGTCGATAACCCCAAAGAGGCTAACGCTTATCAGGTCGTTGATGGCGATGACGTTTATTCTCCTATATCCTATTTGCCTTATTCTGGAAATCAATTGACAACATTAACTGGCGCTGATTATGAGAGGCTGTTCACTGACCGCGCCGTCTATCGTCCGGGACAAATCGTCTATTTTAAAGGCTATGCCTATCGCAGTTCATTGGAGCGTGGAACAGAAGCTACAGAAGGGAAATCTGTCATCGTTACATTAAAGGATGCGAATGGTAGGGAAATAGATAAAAAAGAACTGGTTTCAAATGAATTTGGCTCATTTGCCGGCAGTTTTATTTTACCCAAACAAACCCTAAACGGGGAGTTTTCCATATCTACGGCTAATGCTAATTACTCCTTCTCCGTAGCAGAATACAAACTGCCGAAGTTCAAAATTGAGTTGAAGCAGTCAGACAAAACCTATCAATTTGGAGATAACATTACCGTCAGGGGAAATGCACAAACCTTCTCCGGCGTGAAGATGGATGGCCAGGTCGTGAAATATAAGGTAACCCGAAGGATGAACTGGTTCTGCCGTTGGGGAAGCCGGATCGAAAAAATAATCGCTACGGGAACTGCTAAAACGGATGCGAACGGCCAGTTTACTATTTCTTTCCCGGTTGAAAAAGACCCCAATAGCTCTGCTTATCCCTGGCTGGCTTACAATTTCAATGTCGAAGCCTCATTGACGGATAAAACCGGAGAAACGCAGCAGGCAGACCTGTCTGTTCCGGTGGGTAATGTTTCGATGGCACTTGATTTTGAAATGCCGCAGGATGTGGATCGGGAGCATTTGCCGAAAATAATCATTCGGGCGAATAACCTCAGTGGAATGTCGGTTACAGCAAAAGGCAGCTACCGGCTTTATCGGTATGAAAATCAGACTTTGCAGGAAATAGATGACAATCAGAAGTTGGTGCGCGAAAAGAAACCACGTCTGGAAGCCGAATTCGAAGCCAATAAACCGATTAATACCGACCGTTGGAATGCATTGACTTCCGGTGAATATCTGATTGTTGCTGAGACTAAGGACGAACAAGGGCGTATCATTAAAGAGGAACGACGTTTTACTTTATTCCATTTTTATGAAAAGGAAATGCCAAAGACGGCTTACGTCTGGTTGTACAAATCCGTCACCGAATGTCGTGTCGGCGAAGGAGCCGTAATGCTATTTGGCTCATCGGCAGATGCGGATGTGCTATTCGAAGTCTATGATAATAAATCTTTGGTTGACCGGAAACGATTGAAACTCGACAACAACGTGCGAATAGTAGTTGTACAGTATCTTTCAAGTTATGGTAAATCCATTACTGTGCAATTCAGTTATTTCAAGAACGGTCACTTCTTCCACGAATCGGTCGATGTGAAACAGGCCGAACCGGACCGTAAAATCTCTATGCGATGGAGCTCTTTCCGCGATAAAACTACACCGGGGCAGAAGGAAGAGTGGAAACTAACTGTTCGTGACCGGGAAGATTATCCTTTAAAAGCAGAAGTGCAGGCTGAGATGTACGATTTATCATTAGACCAAATCAGGCCTTTTAATCCGGTGTTTAATCTGCCTACTTTCGCAACTCATGCGTTGAGACCCTGGTATTCTGAAGGACAAGGTTTCAGCAATGAAACCGGATGGCTCAATTTTGACGGGAAACAATACAAATCCCGGGAATTTGATTTTGACCAATTGAAACTGGATATTAATTCATACAGAAAAAGGTCTTTAAGAGCGGGGATAATGGAGTCAAAGGCGGCCGTTGGAGCTGTCAATTTTGACAAGGGTACTGATGAAGTTGAACCTTTTACAATACTGAATGAAACCAGAGTCGTTACTACAGGAATACAACCAATTTCTACTAAGAAAATAACACTCGCGCAAAACCAAACACCTATTACTATTCGTAAAAATTTTGGCGAAACGGCTTTCTTCTATCCGCAGCTCAAAACGAACAAAGACGGAGATGCTGTGGTCAGCTTTACTGTACCGGATAATCTTTCAGATTGGAAATTTATCGGAAGGGCCCACACTAAGGATATGCGGACGTATCAACTTTTGGATACTATTTCCGTCAGGAAAGATTTGATGATAGAATCCTATATGCCGCGTTTCGTGCGTCAGGGTGATAAGGTTGTATTAACTGCAAAAATCTCAAACCTTTCTGATAAATCAATTTCGGGAAATGCTAAAGTCGAGATTTTCAATCCGTTTACGGGAAAGATTCTAACGAATATCAGCCTGAGCCCACAGCCTTATGAGCTTCCGACTGATGGTAATACATCGGTCGCCTGGAATCTGGATATTCCCTCTGATGCTGAATTGTTGGGTTGCCGGTTTATAGCCGAATCCGGTCAGTTTAGCGATGGTGAAGAACAGATTCTTCCAGTACTGACCAAACGTCAGTTAGTCACGGAAGCACTACCTTTAAATCTCGGATGGACGGGAGATAAAAAGATTTCATTACCCCAAGGTTCCCCTTCACAGACCGATTACCGGATTACTCTTGAGTTGGTATCCAATCCGGCCTGGTATGCTGTTCATGCTTTACCCGTAGTGGCAGAACCTACCTCTGAAGACCTCGTTTCCTGGGTAACGGCTTTGTATGCCAATTCATTGGCGACTCATATTGTTGCTTCCAATCCGGGCATACAGAATTACTTCAAGACCGCATCTTTGTCAACAAATGCGCAGGAAGCCTTCCGTTCCAAACTGGAGAAAAATGAAGAGCTGAAATCCGTCCTGATACAGGAAACTCCGTGGGTCAATCAGGCAGTAGGGGAAACGCAACACAAACAGAGATTAAGCGAACTGCTTAATTCCAACCGGTCAAAAACACTTACAGATAAAGCGCTGACCCGAATTACACAATTACAAAACAATGATGGTTCTTTTTCCTGGTATCCGCAAATGTCGGGAAGTGCTTATCTGACTCGCTTTGTACTATCCAGTCTTTCTCATCTTTTATCGTTGGGAGCAACAGAAAATAATCCGGCGATTAAACCAATACTTGAAAAGGCAGTCCACTATCTGGATGCCGACTTGCTCAAAACCTATGAGGACTTGAAGAAGTACAATTCAAATTGGTCCCAGACTGCAGTGCTGTCTCTGTCAGATTTACAGACGTTGGTTTTGCGTGCCGCATTTCCCAATATAGAAATGAGTGCTAAGGAAAAAGAAGCTTATCAATTCTATCAGACACTGGCAGAGCAACATTGGGTTGAAAAGTCATTACAGGAAAAAGCACTGACCTTAATCCTGATGAAGCGTCTGCAAAATCAGTCAGTGGCGACAAATATTCTAAAATCCATCAAAGAATTCGGCAGCGAATCACCGGAGTTTGGATACTATTTTCCTTCTTTGACACCTGACCACCGATGGGGACGCACAGCAATAACCGTTCATACCCAAATTATGGATGCCTTTGAGTTGATGGGAACAGAAGCGCCAATTTTGAAGAAAATGCAAATCTGGCTATTGAAGCAAAAACAGACTGAACAATGGAATTCGTTGCCTGAAACCGTTGATGCCGTGTATGCTTTACTCAAGAGAGACAGCGAGTTACTCGCTGCAACCGGTAAAGTTTCAGTAAAATTCGGGGATAATGTTGTTCTGAAAACAAATGACGATTCTCCAACGTTTGAATACAAGGCGGAAATTCCTGTTTCGGATTTCAATAAATCGAATCGGGAAATCGTTTTCACCAAGACAAGTCCGGGGATAACCTGGGGAGCCATTTATCGGCAATATTTTGAAGATATGGATAAAATCAAGGCTCAAAAAGGTGCTTTATCCGTTTCCAAAACATTGTATCGTGAGGCCCTAACTGGTAATCAGAAGCAATTACAGCCGGTTACACCGGGAATGCCTCTTAGAGTAGGCGATAAGGTCATT
>JAUZOF010000260.1 GCA_030706585.1 Bacteroidota bacterium | reverse complement strand
TAACAGAACCATTGTTGAGCGTAACAGTGGCGATGTTGGGTATAAAACGGCAACGCCTGTCTTCAATAGAAAGGGTTATACAAAAAAAATAACCGCCCTTCAGCAGTAGAAGGACGGTTATTTATAAATTATAAGCTTAATCTGATTACCACCAGCGAGGGTCTCCGATTTTATTAAATAAAGTGGCATTATTTGTCACTTTGAAGTTGCTGAGAGTTGGATTGGCAAAAGTTTCAGCTGAAGTCTTTTTCAGATCAATCAGGTCATTGATCGGTGCAACCGGGGTTACGCCGTCCACTGTACTTACTGCCCATGTCAGATCGCTTGTTTTATAGCAGTTTGTGAAACTGGTAATAGCTCCTGTCGCAGTTCGGATTCCATTAACAGCGGTTGATCCACCTGATGTCGTATTCGAACCGGTTCCGAACACTGAGTTTTTCACTGTAATACCTCCCGGAACAGTATTTGTTGCGTAATCGAATAAGTAATAAATACTTGCTCCACTTATATAAGGAGTGTAACAGGTCGTGATATTTGATATGTTCAGAGAGTTAATACCCAGCTTTTTACCACATGTAAACAGCTTATAGCAGTGGGCGAATGTGGAATTTGTAACAGAAATATCTCCGATGTAAGAGGCATCGTTACCATTGTTGACTATACCATAATCAGCAATTGAATCGAAGACACAGTTGTTGATCGACAATTTGCTAACGTTCGCTGTGGTTTGCATACGGATTGCTCCGCGTTTGTATTTAACATCACAATTCTCAAAAATGAGTTTGTTGATATTTCCTCCAGATTGATTCATGTTGATTACGTATGTTGCACCAAAGTTGGCATCCGTTTTGAGTTTACCACTTGCATTTCCTTCTGTAAAGAACACTTTGTCGAATTTAATGCTATCAACTGTGATACCACCTTTTACTGCAATACTACCGTTTACTGCCATCAATGCTTTCCCTCTGAAACTCAATCCAGTTACAATATTCATAGGGACCGGCAGAATAAGTGTAGGAATACTGTAAGTAGTTCCTCCGGACAAAACAAGATTGAAGCCATTTGGGTGAGCCCCTCCAAGGCTATCTACATAGAGCTGTGTAAGTAGAGATTTCGATTGCTCATCGGTATAGTTACGCAGATCCACTACATCACCCTGGAATACCTGAGAGGCAGTCGTTTTAAACGTTTTCTTGCCTTTGTAACCATCTTCAGCGAAGATTTTTACAATGTAGGAGGTCTTAGGCTGAAGGCCAGAAATAATCTTGACGCCGGCAGCGTTATCCGCCGCGGTCAATGGAACACTCTTATATACTGAGTCTTTGTTCAGCATGACATCAATCCTGCTGTATACCAGATTTGAAAGAGCCCATGATACTTTAATAGAGTTATCAATCACATCTGATGAAGTTGGAACAGTTAACAAAGTAGGATAGTCTATTGTACTTAACTCTGTATTATAATAACGCGAGCTGATTGTATCGCCTGTGCTAATTGTTTGATCGCCAATTGCCCGTATTCTGATTTGATATTTGGTATCGAAATCGAGATTACGGAATGTGAATTGGGTACTATCGGTATGATTTGACTGCAAGACCGTTTTGAACGAGTCTTTAGAGATTTCTAGATCATAGTATTTAGTACCTGAATATTTGTCCCATGCAATTTTAATCCAGGTCATGCTGATTGTTGACTGATTGATCATCGGCCTGAATAAGCGATCGGCATTTCCCAGTGATTCTTCATCTTTACATCCGGTGAATACTAGCAGCATCAGAAGCGGAAGAAAGAGGAGCGCTTTGATTATATTTCTATTTTTCATGACGTTTGAGAATTAATTGTTAGTTAAAACAAGCCCGTATCCTTCATTCTTCAGATATTTACTTGTTGCTACAGTCTGGCTTGAGATTGGTAAGATATACGGAACAGGGGTTAATCCTGTAGGATCGGTATATCCTCTCCAGCAACGGGTTGTGTAGTCTGCCGGAGCATAGGTTACAGTGTTATCTGTTGCTGTAATTTTCTGATAAAGTGAAGTTCCCCAGCTGATTGCTGTCCAGGTTCCCCAGCTGGCCAATTGAGCATCGGTTGGCTGATAATAGTCATTCAGGAAAGTGATTTTGCCGTCAGCTGACTGAACGTAGTACATCTTTTTCGCGTAGTTCGCGTATTTAGCTACATCCGGATTGTCAAGTTCCAGACCGTTTAGCGCCTTACCGATATTGTTGAGCGTAGTTTTAGTCTCAATAATCTTTTTACCGAAATTATTCCAGCGGATAAGGTCAAAACGACGTAAACATTCACCGCCGAATTCCCAGGCACGTTCATTTACGATAGCGTTAAAGAACGCTTCTTTGCTGCTACTAACGCTATCAGTATAGGCTTGTACTTTAGTTGAGTAGTCATCTGTGCTGAAGGCTCTGAAACGAACTGTTTTCAACATCTGTTTTGCCAGATCAGTTGGTCCGTTAAGTTCATTTTCAGCTTCTGCAAGCATAAGTAATACATCTGAATAGCGCATTAACGGCCAGTTGATGCCGGTACCCTTTGATGAGGAAGCTCCCGGAGCTGTTTTCAGTTGCAAGCGATTCCATTTTCCAACAGCCAGGCTGGTAACGCCAAGTACACTCTGTTGTGTGTCTGATGTATAACTTACTCTTGTTATACAAACGTCACGACGTTTGTCTTTTGCGTCAAAAGAGAAGAAATATGAAGGGGTATAACCTACCTGGATAGTAGTCGCACCATACGTGCTTGCTGTAACCGGAACACCGATACACCAGCCCACATCTCCACCACCGTTGGTGTTTCCAAATGCAACTTCGTACAGTACATCACTGTTTACCGGTTTAATCCATTTGTTTTCATTCATGAAAACGGTTGCGTAATCGGTAAGTTGACGGTCTCTTAAGCTAACCAGTTTCTGGGCATAATCTTTAGCCAGTTGATAGTATTCAGCAGAAGTTCTTGCTACTTTTTCAACTCCATTGATGGTATATTTCACAGCCAGGCTGTCGTTGTTCTGGACATTCAAATAATCATCAGCATGTTTCATTTCGCCTGATTTGGTCATACCATAGCCGGCACGGAATAATGACAAGCGACAGATCATACCCAATGCAAATTCGCGGTTCATGCGCTCGATACCGTCGCTGAACTGATCGGCAAAATACATATCTCCTTCGCAATTGACAAGATCCTGAATCATTCCCGAATAGATGATGTTTTTATCGGTTTTCGGAATATCCAGTTGCATCCCTGCTTTAGCCGATTCACGGAAATAGGGAACATCACCCCAGAAGTTACAAAGCAGGAAGTAACGGTATGCACGCAGACAGTAACTTTCACCCAAAAGCATTTTCATATCGGCAGTATTGGCAACTGCACTTGATTTGATTCCTTCAATACACTGATTCGCTCTGTCTATTGCCAGGTAGTTATGATCCCATGCTGTTTTAATATCGCTGAACCCGGTTAATAATCCCGCCTGAAGCGACCAGAGGTCACGACGGGTACCATCGGGAGCAGCTCCGGGAGCCGTTACTTCCACGTCGGTATTTTGCATCCACACGCAAGACATGCGGGAAGTGTATGAATCCTGAGCAAACAAGGCATATACGCCAAGTACAGCTTTCTTTGAACCATCCGAAGTGGAAAAGACATATTCTGAATCGAAATTAGACGCGGAGGTCGGATTCATATATTCATCGCTACACGACGTCATGATACCAGACGCTGCCAGGACTATAATTGCTATATATTTATTGATTTTCATGACTGTTGAATTGTTTATGATAGACATCGCTTAAAATGATAGGTTAACGCCAAATGTCCAGGAAAAACTCTTTGGATATGAGGAATAGTCAACACCCGGCGTAACGTTGGACGTAGATGAACCACGAATCGGAGAACTTACTTCAGGGTCATATCCGGTGTAGTTTGTCAGTACAAATACATTGTTAACAGTAGCATATACACGGAACTGATCGCATAAGAACTTTTTGCTCAGTTTTTTCGGAACAGTATATCCGACAGTAACATTTTGCAGGCGAAGGAATGAACCATCTTCAACCGCCCATGAGCTTGGAAGTACAGTGGCATTACCGAAAGAGAATGGTGACCAGTATTGTTTTGCGTTGGTTCCTTCGTTCATTTCCGCCAAAGTTGCTAAATCGGTAACGATTTTACCTGTTGCATTATCCAGGTAGGTATAGCGATTGCTTTGGTTCATAAATCCAAGCAGGTTCGGATTTGTGGTTCTGTATTGTTGTGACGACGCAATCTTATTGGCATTGTAAATCTTGTTTCCATAGACATAACTGAATAATACAGAGAAGTCAAAATCACGATAGTTTCCATTGAATCCAAAACCACCATTAAATTTAGGTGTGGTTTTTCCGATTATAGTACGGTCTTTGTCATCAACGACACCGTCACCGTTCAGGTCTTTGTATTTAGCTGTACCCGGACGGGTTCCGATTACTCCACCCAACATACCACAGGTTGGCACACCATCTTTCAATACATATTTACCGGTCGATGCGTTGTATGATTCGAAATCAGAAGTTTTGTAGTAACCGTCGCTTACCCAGCCATAGATAAGACCTACCGGCTGACCTACTTCCACGTGGTAATCGTTATATCCTTTCAGATCAGTACCAGCCCAACCTGAATAATATTCCTGAACAGTCATTCCATTTGCCAGTTTATCGACGTTGGATCTGTTAAATGCAATATTAAAGTTGCTGTTCAAATTGAAGTTTTTGCTTTTAATAATACCGGCATTCAATGATACCTCCAACCCTTTGTTAGTAGTTTGTCCGATATTCATAGTTGTTATAGTATAACCAGGAGCAACAATAGGAATCTGAAGAAGTAAATCTTTTGCTGTATTACTATATACTTCTACTGTACCAGAGATTCTTTCATTGAAAAATCCAAAATCCAGGCCGACGTTTTCAGTATAGTTTGTTTCCCACCCCAGGTTTGGGTTAGGAAGCTGGGTGCTTGCTGTTGACCAGTAGTTATTCTGAACATCTCCTAATCCATAAGTCTTTGTTGATTGAATAGCGTATAATCTTTCGATTAAGCCAGCAGGAATATTACTATTACCGGCTACCCCATAACCAACTTTAAGCTTGAGGTTTGACAACCAATTTTTAGTACTTGCCATAAACGGCTCCTCAAGGATTCTCCAAGCTCCGGATAAAGCAGGGAAGTTACCCCATTTGTGTCCATCTCCAAAGCGGCTGGATTGGTCAGCTCTAAAAGTGGCAGCAAAAAGGTATTTGTCTTTATAGCCGTAATTAACGCGGCCAAAATATGAATAACTGCGGATTGGTATAGTTTCATAACTTGATAGGTTCTTTGTATTTCCGCCCAACCCTAAATTGGCAAAAATAGTTTCAGGTGATAAGTCTGTTCCAAATCCGGTAGCATACAAATAGTTGTAGTTACTTTCATAGTCATTCAGCTCAGTTCCTGCCATAGCAGTAACACTATGATCCTGTGCGAATTTAGTGTTGTAGGTCAACGTATTTGCCCATCTGTATCGGCTTGAAAATGTTTTTGTCCAGTCAACCAACGGCTTTCCATCTACATAAGAGGCATTGGTCGTACGCTCTCCCCAGTAGTTCTTTTCATCTTTGAATCCATACTCATAACCACCTTCGGTTCTGAAGGTAAGACCCTTGATGACTTTCCAGTCCAAACTGCCTAAAAAGTTAAACGTGCGATCGTTTTTTTGTTTCCAATATTGTTGCGCTTGTTCGGTCAAGGACATGTGAGACTCTATCCATTGCTGATATTCCTCTTCTGACATTGTCGCCGGATCAGCGTCTACCTGATCGCTCAATCCGTTTACAGCAGCAGAAGTAACCGCTTGAGACGTACGGATTTTATAGGTTCCACCAGATGAACCTGAGCCGTTTACTTTAATATCGGCAAGTCTGGCATTGATGTTCAGAGAAAGTTTATCTGAAATCTCATGAATTAATTTGAAGTTGTTTGTATAACGGGTGTAATTGTTGTTTTGCATCAATCCACCATCTTTGTTATAGGTAGAACTAAGAGAAAATTTTGTCTTTTCTGAACCGCCGGTAATACTGATATTGTGTTGTTGAGAAACGACATTAGATCCGAACATATCATCCTGCCAGTCATGACCTTTTTGGTATTTATATAAATCAAGGTCATCATATACACCGAATTTTTTCTCGAATGTTGAGATACCATCCGTACCGTTCAATGCCGCTAATTCGTAGTTTAACTTCACATATTCATACGGATCAAGTACACTCATGCGTTTCGACAATCTTTTGGTTTGCATAAAACCATTGTACGAAATCTGGGTTTT
>JAUZOF010000026.1 GCA_030706585.1 Bacteroidota bacterium | reverse complement strand
TCTGTGGCTAACTTTGCAGTAAAGGGAATCAGCGGTATTTCCATGTCATTGGTTATTGAAAATAACACGCTGAAACTGGTCGTCAATGCCACACGCTCTGCCGGTTCGGTTGTATGGAGTGGTAAAGAGAATACCAACTGGGACTTTGCTTCGGCAAACTTTAAAATTAACGGCAACCCTACCTATTTCGTGAATGGCGATACGGTTTTGTTTAACGACAGTGCGCTTGTAAAAACGGTTTCACTTACTGATAACATGACCACTGCCGGAACCACTTTCAACAACAACACAGCTTATATCCTCAAAGGAACAGGCGGAATCGCCGGCAGCGGAGATTTTGTGAAATCGGGACGTGGTTTGCTGGATATTCAGACTACGAATAATACTTACACAGGTAAGACCTTGCTGAATAATACTTTGTTACAGGTTGCATCGCTGGCAGATGCGGGAATGGCAGGTTCTCTGGGAGCTACGACAGTTACTGACCCTGCTAATTTTACAATGGCAGATAGTCGATTGATTATAAACGCTGTAACGACAAATAGTAACCGCGGTATTACTTTTACCGGAAATGATACGTTGAACATACCTAAATCAAACGGAGTGGCGTCGCTGACAGGATTGCTGACAGGTACCGGACGAATAGTGAAAAGTGGCCCCGGTCAGCTAAATATCTCCGGGACTGTGGCGAATACCTATACCGGTGGAACTGAAATTTCCGGTGGAGTAGTGGGCTTAGGAACACTTCTGATGAATACTTCGGGTTTAGGTTCAGGGCCGATTACATTGGCAAATGGTGGAACCATCAAAATGTACTACAATACCGCTGATTATAGCCAAAAGCCGGTCTGGAATATCACAGTTCCTTCCGGCCAAACGGGATCCCTGATTGCATCAGGACGTTGCATAATCAGCGGAACAATCAGCGGAGCGGGAACTTTATATTACAATGTGCCTTACGTTCGTGCTGATCTGGTTTCAAATTGTACCAATTTTACCGGTAAACTCATTGTTACAACAGATGGTGATGGTGGCTCTTTCCGGATTACAGCCAATGCAAACGGACTTCCGGCTGCAAACGTGCAATTATCAAACCTCGTAGGTATGGGGGCTTACTCTTCAACAGGAACCAGCTCAACAAGCAATAGCACTGTTGTTAAGATTGGTTCTCTGTCAGGAGATGCCGGATCTACAGTCGGTGGCGGTACCTGGCAAATCGGAAATAATAACCAGGACGCAGTATTTAACGGAATCTTCACCGATGGCGCAACGGTAACCAAAATTGGTACCGGTGCATGGACACTAAGCGGAGCAAGTACCTGTACTGCCACATTTACGATCAGTAACGGTAAAGTGATTGTGACCAATACAACAGGAAGTGCAACCGGTACAGGAACGGTTGTTGTAAGTAATGGTGCAACGTTAGCCGGTACGGGAACAATTAGTGGTACGACTGTTCTTTATTCCGGTGCAACAGTAATGCCTGGAAATTCATCCATCGGTACGCTTAAATTTGGCTCAAACCTGTCATTGGCAAATGGTTCTAAAACATCCATTCTTGTATCAGGTACCAATAACAGCAAACTGGCAGTAACCGGCACAATAACCCTCGGGGGTACACTTGAATTGAGCAATAGCGGTACTTACCAGGCCGGCAACAGTTATACCATTTTCTCTGCCGCATCTGTAGGTGGTCAATTTACTGCCATCTCACCGGCTACACCGGGCGAAGGGCTTCAATGGAATACCAGTCGCATTGCTGAAGGTATAATCTCCGTTGATCTTGCCGCCGGAGTAAATGCCATAAAAGAGTCGGACATTTCTGTCTATCCGAATCCGGTAAAAGAAACCTGCTTTGTAACAATCGGTGCACTTAGCGGAGAGGTGAAGATCGAGCTTTGCAACGAAGTAGGCACTGTCGTTTCATCTAATCTGACAGATGCACTTTCCGGCCGTCAGGAGATAAACATGACAGATTTGCAATCCGGTATCTATTTTGTGAAAATATCATCCGGTGGAAAAAGCTTCCTGCGCAAGGTGATTAAGCTTTGATCGTAAATGATTGGATAATGAGAAAGGGATGTTGCAGTGCAGCATCCCTTTTTAAATTGATAGGAACTATTGTATTCGTATTTTCTATAGATTATTGTCTTTTGTGGATGTATATAATACGGGGTTTGTTCTTAAAGTAATAAGATTCGGACTAACATTGCCCCGAAAGTATTTATACCTTATGAGCGAATCAGCTATAAAACCGGCTAGCTTCATATTTCCTCCGCTATAGCTCCCACATAGCTTCCAGTCTCCTCCCAGACAGCTCCAGTTAAATGGGGTTGGACGTTTCTTGTAGTTTAGTGTTTTTGTGGGTTGTTTGTGTTGATTTGTAATATTTTGCCTCTTGTATATAGCATATTGTAAGTGCGGTTTCCCGGGAAAGATGGTCGAATTTTCTTGGTTGATTCCATGAAGTATCTAAAAGCAAAGTGCAATTTGCTGATTTGCAGGTTGGACATCTTTTCAGATTGTCAGGCAGACTGTTTTTTGACATTTTGATACAGCCGAATTTTGAAAAAGGGACTTTTTTCTTGTTGTGATCCTCCGTGGACACTCCGGTGATGCTCCGAGGATCCTCCGGGGATGGTATAGGAGCTGGGGTAGATAGTTATGGAGGTCGATCTGCTTGCAAAAGTTGTTCGATTCCCTTTTAGGGCTATCATTATGATATTTTTGAAGGAAGTCAGTTGTTTGTAGATTAACTATCGTGCAGAACAGGGGAGGAGGGGTAAAAAAAGCCCCTGCAATTGTAAAATCACAGGGGCAATCATAACGATATTATTATTTTTCCGGATTGTAATCTTCCGGAAAACGGGAAGGAGGGCAACCAAATTCGGCCTTAAAGCATTTGCTGAAATAGAACTGGTCGTCAATACCGACCATGCAGGCGACTTCTGAAACGTTGTACTGTTTTGTAATTAGTAGCTCTGCCGCTTTCTTCATTTTTCGTTTCCGGATAAATTCATTCGGAGAGTATCCGGTCAGGTATTTGATTTTTTTGTAGAACAGTGTACGTCCGAGATTGGCTTTCTGGGCAAATACATCCACCGAAAAATTGGGATTATCCATGTTTTGGTCCACCAACAATTCAATGCGTTTGAGGAACTGGCCGTCGAGGTCCGGAATTTCGAAAGTCTCCTTTGTGTTCTCCGGAGTGGGTGTATTGCCTGCAAAGTGCTTACGCAGTTTTTCCCGTTTTTCCAGCAGCTTGTTGATTTGCAGCATGAGGTGATTCATGCTGAAGGGCTTGGTGATGTAAGCATCCGCCCCGGCTTCAATCCCTTCGCTGTTGTATTCGTCCGAGATATAGGCTGTCAGCAGAATCACAGGAATATGACAGGTTTCGAAGTTTTCTTTCAGTTTGCGGGTCAGTTCAAATCCATTCATGCCCGGCATCATCACGTCGCAGAGAATAAGATCTGGATCTTCTTCCGTACTACGCTTGATCCCCACGTTACCATCTTCAGCCGTGATTACTTCGAAATGAGGCGAAAGCTTGTCATAGAGCAGATTGCGAATGTCGTCGTTATCGTCAATGATCAGCACCTTGTATTTGGTTTCCGCACTGGGGGTATTGGGGACAATATTTTGCAGCGAATCGTCCTCATTGGCAATGAATTCAGACAAATCAACTGCCTCTTTTCTGTTTTCTTTAGAAATCCAGATTTGCTGGATAACGAAATCTTCCTTGTCGTATAGTTTTTCGTTTAAAGGTAGCTCAACCGTGAAGATGGCACCACCGCCTTCATTTTCGTTGAAAGAGGCTTTTCCTTTATGCAAACGGGAAAATTCATTAACCAGCGAAAGGCCGATTCCTGTACCTGAAGCCGAGAAGTTGATTTGCATAAAGCGGCTGAAAAGCAGGTGCTGCTTCTCTTTGGGGATGCCAATGCCATTGTCTAAAACTGAGATAGTCAACATTTGCGTCTCCGGATTGCTATCTGCCGTCAGCGTTATTTTACCTCCCCTTGGCGTAAACTTAAAGGCGTTTGATAGCAGGTTAAATACGATTTTATCTACTTTATTCTTATCCAGATAGATTGGAATGGAACTCTCCGAGGGTAAGAATTCATACTCAATATTCATCCTGGCTGCCACATCACTGAAGCTGATAAAGATCTCTTTGAGGAACGTAATGGCATCGGTTCTCTGTAGATTTAGCTTTTGCTTGTTGTTTTGCAGTTTGCGGAATTCCAGCAATTGGTCAATCAGGCGCATCAGGTGAGTGGTATTTTTGTCGAGACCATCGACGAGATGTTGCATCGGTTCGGCCATCTTAGTCCTTAACTCGTTAAGGGTATCCACACTGCTTCGGATAAGGGTAAGCGGGGTGCGGAATTCGTGGCTGATATTGGTGAAGAAGCGCAACTTATACTCGGTCAGTTGGCGTTCCAGCTTCACGGCATTGTTGAGCCGGTGTATTTTAATCACCACTTTATATGTAAAATAGCCAATCACTCCGGCCAGTAGCAGATAAAGAATAAACGCCCAGGTGGACAACCAGAACGGCGGTTTGATAACAATCTCCAGTGTAGTCACCTGTTCGTCCCAGTTTCCTTCGCTGTTTGCGGTTTTCACCTTGAAAAGGTACTTGCCCGGAGGCACATTGCGGTAAGTGGCCACGTTGTAGTTTCCGGCGATATTCCATCGTTTTTCGTAGTTCTCCAGTATGTACATATACTGGTTGGCATTTGGTTTTTTGAAGTTCAGGTTGGCAAACTCGATGTGGAAGACCTTGTCGTCTGCTTTCAATACCGCTTTTTTCGCATAAGTGATAGATTGTTGCAATGGAGCGCCGGGCTCTGCTACTTTGGCGGATTCGTCGTAAATGAAAAAGCCTGTGAGGGTTACTTTGTTCTGTTTCGGTTCGTTTTCCCTGAGCTTTTGGGGATAGAATGCGTAGAATCCGTCAAGGCTTCCCCAAAGCATACGTCCGTCACGGCAGGTGAGACATGCTGCTTCGGAAAAGATGTTCGTGGAGAAATCGTCCGAGAAGTTATAGTTTTGGAAAAGCCCGGTTTGCGGATTCAAACGATGGATTCCATTTTCTGTACTGATCCAGAGGTTTCCTCTCTGATCTTCCTGAATGGCCATGATGTTGTCATTTGCCATCCATTTGTTGGTGCTATAGACTTTGAAAGAACCGTTTCCGTCAGGTGATTCCCCCATGAATTTATTTACGCCTCCTCCGGCGGTTGCAAGCCATATACCGCCTTTCGAGTCCTGGAAGATAAAGCGTACCTGCGGATTGCTCAGGCTGTTTTTGTCTTTGCGGTCAAAGGTATAATGCTTGTAAGCTTTCGGATTACGAATCAGTGCGTCAGGATTGAAGCGCAGAGCACCGTCGTTGGTTGCCACCCAGATATCACCTTGATGGTCAAACATCAGGTGGCGTGTGAAGCGAATCAGATTTCCGGTACTGAAAAATGTGCGAAAACCTTCAGTCACCTGTGGGGTGGTTTTTACACAAATACCGTTTCCCAGCGTAGCTGCCCACAGGCGTCCCTTCCGGTCTTTCAGTATGGAATAAACCTGGTCGTTGCTCAGACTTCTAGCATTGGCTGAGTGCCTGTAAGTGATGGGATTGGCGGGATTTCCCTGTTTTAGCTCCATGATACCTTTTCCTTTTGTAGCGAGCCAAACGGAGCCGGAGTTATCCTGCATCATTCCGTAAACATTTACACCACTTTGAATGATGACCTTTTTCTGTGATAATGAAGAGTTGTATTGGTAGAGGCTTCCTGCTTTTGTGGCAATCCAGATATTCCGGGCGTTATCTTCCAGAAATGCCCGCACCATATTGCCGTTTTCCACGGTCGTCTCAGCATCGGGGTAAATAATCTGTACGCTGCGGTTGGCAAATGAGAGCTTGTTCAGCCCCTTTTGATTTGTTCCCACCCATATATTCTCATTTTTATCTATCGCGATGGTTAACAGGTAGTTGGATGAGATGGTGTTGCTGTTCTTTTTATCGTACAGATAATGAGTGAGCTTTCCGCTCGTTTTGTTGTAGCAAAACAGCCCGTTGCCATAAGTGGTTATCCAGGTGTTACCGTGCCTGTCTTCCAGAAAATGATACCGCTCATAGTCAATCTGTTGCAGGATGGAGGTGGGCATCAGGTTTAGTTTTGCCCCTTTTTCTCCCTTAGCATTGATGCTCCAGGCATTCCCCGAGAAATTCGAAATCCATACACCTCCGCTTTCATCAGACTGAAAGATGGGATTGTTGAGAATTTTTTCTCCGAAAATCGCCTGATCAGTCGTCATGCGGCGGTTTCTGGTATTGTACAGATAGAGTCCCTGATTGACTGTCCCCAGTAATATGTAGTCATTTCCAATGGCCGTGGTTTTAATCACACTACTGTTTGCCGGAAGAGAAGTCTCATTGCTGAAACGTCCGTCCTGAAGGTTGTAGTGGTCAATCTTCCCGTCTTTTGTGGCGAAAAAGACACAGTTGTTTTGTTCGAAAGCTTTTATATACTGATGTTGTACTCCGTTTCTGCGGACGATTTTTATACGGCCATTTTCGAGCATAGCAAGTCCATTTTCCGTTAAGATCCAGGTGTGATGACGGCTGTCTTCGAAAATATCCAGTACGTTATCAGAGGGCAAATGCCGGCTTTTTTCAGTGCTTGAGAATTTCCGGGAAGAAATTTCATTTTCGGAAAAAGTAAACCGGATGCAACCGGACTCTTTACTGCCGAGCCAGATGTTTTTTTGTCTGTCTTCATAAAGGAAAGAGTAGCTCACGGAAGAAGCGACCTTGTTGTCAAACAAAGAAATAAAACGTTCGAGACGGGGATTGTAACATAGGAAAATATCAGAGTTGGTTCGCACCCAGATATAGCCGCGGCTATCCTGGTAAAGGCTCATAATCTTACCACTGGAAAGAGAATTGAGATTTCCGGCCTCCGGTCTGAGGCTTTTGATCCGGTTGCCATCGTATCTGTCCACGCCATTCATCGTTCCCAACCAGATGAAACCGGTTTTATCCTGAATGATATTCCGAATGGTATTGTGGGAAAGTCCTTCGTTTGAGGTAATGCGTTCGATGGTCGGCTGGTTTTCGGCATGCAGAACAAAGTGCAGAAAACTAAATACAAAAAGGGTAATCCGGAGAATTCTTCCAGCGTGCATTTTTCTTAGGTTTTAGATTAAGATGAGCAATACAAATATACCTGTTTTTAAGCGTTTTGCGAAAACGGACAAAAAGTCGCGTTTTGTAGGCAAAAGGTGTGGTATTTTTACTGATGAAGAACTGGTATGATGCAATGTGTTGTATATTAGTTTTTTGTGCTGTTTTTAGAATACTCCGAAGAGATTGATTCCTTGACCTGTCGTCTCTTTCACGAATAAATAATACAAATAAAAGTACGATTTTATATACCACTTCTGTTTCGGAGTCATCGTTTGTAGTGAGGCTGTTATGGATTGTAACAATTCATGTGATATAATCAACAGATGATTTTATGTGAGAGGTTATCTTCCGGGTGCAGCGGTTTTTAACCGCTGATTCTCATAGAATATTATTGCGGTTAAAAATCGCGACACCCGGAAGGAACTGCTATTAATGGCTGAA
Organism: Bacteroidota bacterium; assembly: GCA_030706585.1. Lineage (GTDB taxonomy): Bacteria > Bacteroidota > Bacteroidia > Bacteroidales > UBA7332 > CAXXIC01. The sequence continues at coordinate 9,477 of JAUZOF010000026.1, read as the reverse complement.
TTGTCAGGTATTTCAAAATGGTTAGACTATAACTACTCCGGTCTTGCCAATCAGGTGAGATAGATATTCTTTTATGATTAGTAGCAGGAATCGGTAAAAGAGTGTAGTGGGTAAGAGTATGTCAAAATATTCACAAAAAGGTAAGATTTTATCACCTGAATCAACTCTGGCAGGGACAGTGGCAGAAATTGCATACATCTGTACGATTCTTTATTTCCCCCTTTCAATTAAGCTTTAGTTTTGCATTGGGTATTGAATGCCGGCTTCTTGGCATAGAAAAGAACTGAAGAAAAACAGATAATAATAAAATGAGAAACAACAAGAAAGACAGAGTAAGAAAATTACTATTACTATGTGTAGGAGTAGTCGGAGGTACATTTTGTTATGCTTCTCCAAAGTTTGAGGGTTCCTTGCGCGAAACGTACAATTTCAACTCTGACTGGAAGCTTCGCATCGGAGATATTTCCGGTGCCGAGGCTCCTGCCTATGGTGATAAGGAGTGGAAAGCAGTCACACTTCCACGCGCCTTCAATGAAGACGAAGCGTTTCGCCTGCATATTGAGCAGTTGACGGATACCGTAGTCTGGTATCGTAAACATTTTAAACTTCCCGCTTCAGAACAGGGCAAAAAGGTGTTTGTCGAATTTGAAGGTGTACGTATGGCTGCAGATGTTTATGTCAATGGCGTAAAGGTCGGGGTGCATGAAAACGGTGTAATGGCATTCGGCTTTGATATTTCCGATAAAATCCGTTTTGGTGAAGAAAATGTGATTGCCCTGCGTATCGATAATAGCTGGAAATACCGGGAGCGTTCAACTAACAGCACATTCCAATGGAACAACAGCAACTTCAATGCAAACTATGGCGGTATTCCCAAGAATGTAAAATTGCATGTTTCGGGAAAAGTTTACCAGACACTGCCGCTCTATTCGTTCCTGAAAACGTCCGGAGTCTATGTTTATGCCAAAAACTTTGATATCAAAGGCAAGAAAGCGGTCATTACGGCTGAATCGGAAGTGAAGAACGAAACACCGGCAGCTCAGAATATCGGTTACGAAGTGGTCATTGAAGATATGGAGGGTAAAGAAGTAGCCCGTTATGCCGGAAAATCTCAGACAGTACAACCTGGCGCAACAGCAAAGCTTTCTGCGAGTTCTTTGGTGAATAATCTGCACTTCTGGAGCTGGGGATACGGTTACCTGTATAATGTCTATACGGTTTTGAAGATTGACGGTAAATCGGAGGACGTTGTAAAAACGAGAACCGGATTCCGTAAAACCGAATTTAAAAACGGCATGGTTTACATCAATGACCGTGTGCTTCAGATGAAAGGGTATGCTCAACGTACGTCTAATGAGTGGCCGGCTGTGGGTATGTCTGTTCCGGCGTGGTTGAGTGACTACAGCAACGGCCTCGCTGTCGAAGGAAATGCCAACTTCTTTCGCTGGATGCACGTCACCGCATGGAAGCAGGACATCGAGTCGTGTGATAGGGTAGGACTTATGCAGATGTTGCCCGCCGGTGATGCCGAGGCTGATGTAGAAGGTAGAAGATGGGCGCAACGCACAGAATTGATGCGCGATAATATTATCTACAACCGCAATAGTCCAAGTATCTTGCTTTATGAATGTGGTAATCACGGAATTAGTGAAACCCATATGAAAGAGATGAAGTCTATTCGTGACCAATACGATCCTAATGGGGGACGGGCAATCGGAGCAAGAGAGATGATGGATAGTAAAGTGGCTGAATATGGTGGTGAAATGCTCTACATCAATAAGAGCGCCGGCAAACCTATGATTGCTGCAGAATATTGCCGGGATGAAGCTTTGCGAAAATATTGGGATGAGCTAACTCCTCCTTACCACAAAAACGGAGCTGGTCCGCTTTACAGAAATGCTCCGGCGACAGAATATAACCGTAATCAGGATTCCTTTGCCGTGGAAGAAATTAAGCGTTGGTTTGATTACTTCTGTATGCGTGCCGGAACCGGTACACGTGTAAGCTCCGGTGGCGCAAATATCGTGTTCTCCGATACCAATACCCATTGCCGCGGAGAAGAGAATTACCGTCGGAGCGGAGAGGTGGATGCCATGCGTATCCCGAAAGATGCCTTCTTCGCACACCAGGTGATGTGGGACGGTTGGGTGGATATCGAACACCCGCGTACTTACATCGTTGGTCACTGGAACTACGCTGAAAATACAGCAAAAGATATATATGTGGCCTCACCGTCGGATAAAGTGGAGCTTTTCCTGAACGGTAAGTCACTTGGATTTGGAGAACGCAGTTATTATTTCCTGCATACATTCAGGAATGTGGCTTATCAACCGGGGACTTTGAAGGCTGTAAGTTATGAAAACGGTAAAGTAGTTTCAGAAGACACTAAAACAACAGCCGGAGCACCGGCAGCATTAAAACTCTCTTTAATCAAGTCTCCCCTACCTGTGAAGGCCGATGGTGCCGATATGGTGCTTGCCCAGGTGGAAGTGGTGGATGCAAAAGGCCAGCGTTGTCCAACCGTGCAAACTCCGGTAACCTTCAAACTGGATGGTCCTGCCGAATGGCGTGGTGGTATTGCCCAGGGGCCGGACAACTATATTTTGTCAAAAACACTTCCGGCTGAATGTGGAATCAACCGTGCATTAATCCGTACGACAACCGATGCCGGCAAAGTTATCCTGACTGCTACCGCAGAGGGGCTTCAACCTGCAACCGTTTCATTCGAAACAACTCCGCTACAAGTGGAGAATGGATTGAGTAAAGTGTTGCCTTCGGACGGATTACCGTCTTACCTGGTACGTGGAGAAACACCATCTACGCCATCCTATACCGTTTCCCGTAAAACGTTAGACATCGTATCGGCTAAAGCCGGAGCGAATGAAAATAAAGTGGCAAACAGTTACGATGATAACGAAACAACCGAATGGACCAACGATGGTAAAATTTCTACCGGTTGGATTACCTATCAGTTGGCACACAAAGCGGTAGTCTCGGAAGTTTGTCTGAAGCTTGCCGGTTGGCGTTCACGAAGTTATCCTATCGAGATCCTGGTCGATGGGAAAGAGGTGTGGAAAGGCAAAACCGAAACCGGTCTGGGTTATGTAACCCTGGCGGTAAAACCCACTATGGGAAGTAGTGTTACCATCCGTCTGACCGGTGTAGGCACTGAGAAAGATGCTTTCCAGAATATGGTTGAACTGAATGGAAATAAAGAACTGGACGGTTTCAAAGACCCGAAAAACCTCAATACCAAAGGACAGCTTCGAATCATTGAAGCGGAGTTTTTTGAGAAAGTGAAATAATAGAAATGCTCAATAAAAGGACAAACACGAAGGGGCTCGCATTTGCCCGCAAGCGTTTGTCCTTTTTTTATATCTAAAAAACAGGATTATGAGAAATATTGTATTGATAATTAGCTTGTTTTCGATTATAACCGGCGGATTCTCTCAAAGTAAGGTTTCCGAAAATAAACTAATGAAGCATCCTGAAAAGGTCTGGGTCTTCATTCTCGCCGGGCAATCCAATATGGCGGGTAGGGGAAAGGTAGAAGCGCAAGATACTGTAGCTTCACCACGTGTACTTTCGATCAATGCTAAGGGTGAAATTGTTCTGGCCAGAGAGCCGCTTAATTTCTATGAGACTAAAATGCAGGGAACCGGTTGTGGATTGGCTTTTGGAAAAGAATTGCTTAATAATATACCTAAAGATATTTCGGTACTAATACTTCAAACCGCAGTTGGTGGAAGTTCTATTAATCAATGGATCAAGAACTCCATTCACCGGGAAGTTCAACTGCTTTCAAATTTCAAGGAGAAAGTAGAGCTGGGAAAACGATACGGTACCATCAAAGCCATCTTGTGGCATCAGGGAGAGACGGATGCAAAGCCGGATGGTATTCAGCAAAGGCAGGAAAACCTGAAAACGCTGTTTGGTATGTTTAGAAATGCAGTAGGTAATGATTCGCTGCCGATACTGATAGGTGAACTCGGAAGTTACTCCAAAACGCCTGAACTCTTTGCCCGGATGAACGAACAGACCCGATTATATTCTGTATCTGACTGTTTTACTTCGGTCATCGCTACAGCTGATTTTCAACACCGGGGCGACTTCCTGCATTTTAATTCAGCCGGTCAGCGGGAAATGGGGAAACGTTTTGCCCGGGAATATGTCCGTAAGTTTATGACCAAATAAAACTCTGCTAGGATGAGAAAGTTTGTTATTTCCGGCTTAACACTTTTGTTGGTGGCTCTTACGCTTCAGGCAAAGAATAAAAATGAAACCGAGCAGCGGCTCGTGGTGGTGCTAACCTTTGACGATGCGGTTAGAAGTCATTATACAATTGTCGCTCCGTTGTTGAAGAAGTATCATTTCGGAGGAACCTTCTTTGTCTGCGACGTGGCTCAGAAAAGACCTCAGGATACCGCTTTCTACATGACCTGGCCGCAAATCAGCGAACTAGGCCGCATGGGATTCGAGATAGGTAACCACACAGCGCACCATAAGAATGTTACGACACTGACACGTGAAGAGTTGCAAAATGAAGTCAGTATCATTGAAGCAAAATGCAAAGAGTACGATATTCCCCGTCCCTTGTCTTTTGCTTATCCGGGAAATCGTTCTGATTCATTGGCTCAAGTCCGTCTCAAAGGGCTGGGCTACCTGTATGGTCGCGCAGGAGGTAGCCGTACTTACATCCCCATGCAGGATAGCCTCTTGCAGGTGCCGAGCCACACCATGAGCAATTCGGAGAAGCAAAAGGAGCGTGTGATGAATGCCCTGAGTGGCTTAAAACCCGGAGATATTCTTGTGCTGACCATTCATGGGGTACCAGACCTTCAGCATCCGGATTATTCTACCACACCCGAACTTTTCGAAGAGTACCTCAGGTATATGCAAGAGCACAATATTCAGGGGATTGCAATGCGGGATTTGAAGAAATATATCGGGCATTAGAAGCCCTCGTATTAAACGCAAAGACGCCAAGGTGCAAAGTGATTTAGAAATAGACACTTTGCGTCTTGGCGTTTTTATATCCGATAAAGATAAGAGGCCGATGTTGTTTTACTCTTTTCGGGAAGCACGATATTTCTATTGTGCAGGGTATCTTTTAATGACCAGTTGATGTTTATAAATAGTCATATTCATCAAATAGTGCAGCTTGACCAATTCTGTTATTTTCCGAATCATATACATTCCAGAGAATTACATTTTTAATTTCAAATCTCCTGCCTGATTTGGAAATTCTAATACCCGAATAATCTTTGGAAAATCCTTTCTCTTCAACATCAGCTAAAAACTTTTCCCTTTTATCTCTCTGGTCACTTTCAGCAGAATATTTGGAAGGCATATTTGTAATCTCTTCCCATGACATTTCAAAAAGGTTAAGCGCAGTTTGATTCGCATAGTTAAATATCGGGTCATTTGACCCATTATGAGCTAAAAGCACATAACCGGAACTGAATGCCTGTTTTGCTTGTTCTTCTATACTCAGGGAAAAGTCAACTATCTCAATATTTGCTAACTTTCTCAAACTATCTGTGATCAGATAAACATAATCTTTCAGATAACCATTTTCGCTATTGGGTATATTAGTCTTATCCATTTCTAAATATATTTAAGGGCCTCTTTGACGGTCATCTTTTCTTTGATGTTTCTGGCTTTTGCAAGTTGGTTGCAAACACTGATAATGCCATTTTCAAGTATGTCCTGCCCGTTAAAAATCTCTGCACTCATGCAATCTACTGTGCACGCAAGGATTCCTGCCTCACTTAAAGATGCGAGACTTTTTATACCTGCATTATTTTTGCCGATTCCGGCATCATTAAAAAACACGGCTTTAACGTGACGTTTTTGCGCATAATGTCCGGCACTCACTCCGCCATGCGATCCACACACAACAATATCCCCGGCATTATTTTCATTTAAAAAAGTTATGCTATCGGTCACGGTGATGGTTACTCCGTCAACCTGGGTTTGGGTTTGTTTTTTTATGTCTGGTTTGCCGCCGGCATCCTTTTCCTCATTCGAAATAAGAGATTCAGAATTCTTACTTTCCGGAGTCGACAAAGGTTGCTTGAAAATATTAATTATTTTGGCAACGGCATCTTGTACAGAATCACCGATTTGTATTCCAGCTACTTCGGCTATGCTATTGATGTGGCTTATGACCCCACTCTCCCACGTATCGCGGGCAACACCAATCTCGGCGCTATTGTGATCAACGGCACAGGCCAGAACATGCTCAGCCTCATAATGTGGGAGACCACTGATACCAGCCTGGTTTTTACCAATGCCTGCATTGTTGAGAAAAACAGCTTTAACATGACAGTTTTTTACCTTTCGGGCAAAAGCTCCGTTATCACCGCAATGCGATGCGCATACAAGAATCGGACATGTATTGTCGGGTTGTAAATCACCCAGGCTATCGAGTAATACTACGCCTTCGGGTAATTTCATGGTATTTCCCATTTGCTTAATAATTACTGATTAATTTCTGCCAGTTTAGTGCGGGCAATCGAAATTCCTTTTTCGTATGCTTTTATATTTCCTTCAACAAACTTTGCAGGAACACTTTCCTTCACGATCTGAATCATTTCATCATGCGAATAGCCTCTGCTTTCAGCGTAGATGGCAAGCATAACAATATTCATCATTTTGCTGATATCAAAATCCGGACTTTTGTTCTCTTCGGGATCAATAATAAATGTCTTCTTACCAGATTTTTTTATTAGCTCAGTTTTCGATTCTGGCATATCTTTTTCCAGGCGGGTGTTTACGCTAGAAGTGGATAACTCAAAAGTGCTTGAGAAAATAACACCGTCTTCTTTCAGGCAATGCAAATACCGCAGTGTTTCAGTTTGCTCAAAAGATAAAAGATAATCTACATCACCTGCCTTGATAAAGGGTGATAATACCGGTTTGGTTGAATACCGGAAATGACTTTCGACTCCACCGCCACGTTGTCCTAATCCAATTACGTCAGAGATTTTTAACTCGTAACCAAGTTTCATATAATACTTGCTTAAGAGGTTACTGAAAAGCAGAATTCCTTGTCCTCCTACACCTGCTATGATAATATTTTTTCCTGTATCTTGCATTTGTTATCGTTTTATTGCGTCAAACTTACAAGCTGTTGTACAAAGTCCACAGCCCACACAAAGGTCTTCGTTAATAACTATTTCTACCGAGCCATCCTTCGCTTTTTTACTCTCTATAGCTAAACATCCGATATTGATACATTTACGACATTTAGTGCATTTTTCCAGATCGATAAAATACGGGGTCTCTTTAGGCAGCTTAAACTTAGTTACACACGGTTTTTTTACAATGACAACAGAGTTAGTATCGGCATTGACTGCATTTAATATAGCTTGTTCCAACTCCTCAAATTCGTATGCATCTACGGTAACAATATCTTTTACACCAACAGCTTCGCATACCTTGGCAATTTCCAGTTTGTTTTCCGGTTTATAATTAAACCCAAACTCACTGGAAGCCACATGCTGACCACCGGTCATAGCCAAACAGCTATTGTCAACAATAATTGTCGTTGACTGACTGTCATTGAAAATCAGGTTCATCAGCCCATTGATTCCGGTTGCCCAAAAACCACCATCACCTATCATGGCCACAAATTTTTCTTTGTGATCTTTCGCCACATTGTAACCATGAGCCAGCGCAATGCTCGAACCCATACATTTTTGTAGTTGATAAGACTCCATATGAGGGAAGCAGCCAATTAAACCACAAGTAACATCGGCAACCCCTTTTATTTTATGTTTTCTTAGAATTTGTGCAATAAAAAGGTGAGAACAGCCTGCACAACTTACCGGTAGTCTGAAAGGAACACCTTCCATAGGTGTTCTTTTAGGTGCATCCGGTACGAGTTTTTCTTCAATAATATCGGGCGTAAAACGTGTCATTACGGGGAACTTAGGAAATAATTCTTTCCCGATTACTGAAATTCCTAAATCCTTGACGTTCTTTTCAATAATATCATGTCCGTCTTCAATCACATAGAGTTGCTCTACATGTTCGGCCAATTTGCGAATCAGCTTTTCCGGAAGTGGCATAACCATGCCCACTTTTAAAATTGAGGCTTCGGGTAATACTTCTTTTGCGTAAAAATAAGGGGTTCCTGCTGTAATTACCCCGATCTTTTTGCCATTCAACTCCAGCTTGTTCATATCGAAGTCATTGCTGTCCTGAGCCAGGCGCTTCATCTGAGCCGGAAAATCGTGAAAGCATTTGGTTAACTTCGGATGCTCTGAGCCTTTTGCATTCATCATCATGGTGGTCATGATCACTTTGCTGAAGCTTACCGGATATTTTTCTCTGTTTTTAACTTTGTAAGTATATTCTTCATCAATGATAACTTTACTGGTTGTTTTGCATATCACCGATGTAATTTTAAGGATGACCGGGGTTGAGTATTCTTCGCTAATCTCAAATGCTCTAACCATCAAGTCCTTGGCTTCCTGACTGTCGCTTGGTTCTAATACCGGAATATTAAACATATTCCCATAATGACGAACATCATTGTAGTCATCACCTGCAATTCGACCAACATCATCACCAACTACCAATACCAGTCCACCGTTAATCTGACTGCCTGCAGCTCCACCCAGGGCATCTGCCGCCACATGCAAACCCACAGTTTTCATCACTGCAAAGCTTCGATAACCTGCGAATGAAGCTCCAATGGCGACTTCTAAACCTACTTTTTCATTTGTCGACCACTCACAATAAATCTCTGAGTAATTTTGATGGGTATAATCCATTACCTCTGTGGAAGGTGTTCCCGGGAATCCGGCAGCAACTTTCACTCCTGCTTCATAGGCTCCTCTGGCAACCGCTTCGTTACCGTTCATCATTTTCATTGTGGCAATCTCATTTACTGTCTTCATATTGAAATCTAATTCCTCTTTTCTGTTGGGTCGTTTTTATCAGTTTTTTCAAATTCGGCAAAATTAGATGAATTATTTCAAGCCCCAAAATTTGGATAGCTATTTAACCAAATTGGCAGTTGGTCGGTCTGAATGACTTGCTTTTCAATACTTTGAATGTTCTTGAATTCAGATTTGTGTACTACAAATTATTTGCTGTCTGGTATGCTTAAATGCATGACAATCAATAACTAAAACTGTAGCAATATTGTATTTGCTTTTCTATTAGCTTGATGTGGTCAACACAAAACCTTTCGCAAAACTTTTACTCTACCAGTCTGAAGTAAAATTTTGCATATGCTTTAATTAATGCTAATTATGACATTGTTCCTGAAGCATGGGCTAATTTGAAAAAAGTAGCGTTCCGGGTTTAGGTCTGGAAATTTGTCAAACAGTAGTTCAACGATTGCAGAGGCTTTCTTCAGTTGAAATCAGGCAAAGCCATCAGAACAAGAGTAGCGCACATTCATTTATTGTAACACATGGGTTTTAACCCAGTGAAATGATACGGCTATTGTTGTCAGCCGGG
>JAUZOF010000259.1 GCA_030706585.1 Bacteroidota bacterium | reverse complement strand
AGTCTTGAGCGCAGCGGGGACTTGTGCTGAATTGAAAATCAGCGCAGCAAAAATCAGCGCAGCCTCTGACTGTGACAAATGGAAATGTGAGTCAGCATTGATGATATTCAGTTAGAAAACTGAAACTGTTTTGGGAACAGCCCCGAAATCGCAATCGGGATCGTTGCACTCTATACCTGAGCCAGGTACTGTGTGCTGATTAGGAAGACTGGGAAGAAAAGACGAGTACAGAATTCATCGAATTCTAAAACAGCTACATGCTGTTTGAATTTCCAGCACGAGGTTCGCTTCGCTAACCTTGTGTCAGAGGGGATTCTTAGGTTTTGGTTACAAGCTAATAGACTCAGAATAATCTTCTTCCGGATAAAGGCAGAGTTATGTATAGTCTAAAATCCGGAAGAAGAGAATAATCAATCATGATTTAAGCACTAATTTCTTCCCTTTGTAAATACGATTCAACATATCACTAATTGGAGAAATCGAATGATCATGTTTGTTGAAATCACGTTTCAATTCAATCATCCTGATTCGGATAGAAATAGCGTCTTCAATAGAAGAGGATCTTTGCAATTGAGTTTTTAGGTCTTCTAGGGTTTTCATTATTATAAAGAGTGAAGGGTTACTTCTGTAGTACAACTATCTTCCGGCACTTCTAATTCATCTATATAGCAAAGATAGTTCAGTGCCGCACTCGTATCCTTTCACTTTTAAATATTCAATTTCAGATTTTGAATAATTCCCCTTTAAGCACCGTCCACATGCTGCCGTTTGGAAAAAGCTCTGCTTAAGCCATTGCCTGAAAACAGTCTCCCGGCAAGCTCAGGCATCTACATCAAAAACCTCGTAATGTAACTCTCAGAATCCCGTATTCTGCATTGCTTTCTTTTCATCGGCTGTGAGTGGCCTGCCATTTTTATGAATGGCATCGAGCCAGGATTGCGGTATCGGACGCAGGCAGTGATACGGTTGGAGGTTGGTCGCATCACTCTCCTTCGCATTCGGGAATCGATTGAAGGCTTTGGTGCGGAGATAAAACGTTTCCGTGCGTTGCAGGTCAGTCCAGCGGTTCAGTTCACCCGTCATTTCGCGGGTCCTTTCATTGAGCATAAAATGGATAAAGCGCTCCTGCGGAGTCTGCGCATTTACCTTATCAAACATCTCCTGACGATCGTAGCCTGACGTGGTAAAATATTCCGGTGTCACTTTGATTTTGTCATAAGTTCCGGCTGAATTCATATTTAACCCATCTTCGAAGTACCAGTGCAGGGGCTTTGTTTCCCCATCCTTGAAAGCGGCTCGTTTGCGCAGCACATTGATGTAATCACAGGCAGTCTGATAGTCTCCCTTACGACCATAAGCTTCGGCGATGATCAGGTAAGTCTCACCCAGTCGGGCCAGGATGCCGTCTTTCGTACCCATCGTTTCATTGACACTGGCGCGGTAAGGATCTACCTGCTTGATCATACAGGGAGAGACATCGCGCGTAAATCCGCTCACCACTTTCCCCGACATATCCTTCTTATAGCGCGGCCACACTTTGTAACGGAACTTTTTATCCAGTTCATTATCAGACAGCGCCTGCAAGCTGTCATTCATCACCAGTACAAATGCGGTATCCCCCAGTGCAAAGCGGGGTTTACCGATCAATTCCGGCGTTGGGGCATTGACACTCGTCCAGGTATTATTATCGGCATTGGCCTTGCTGTTGCAATTGAACATCATTTTGAAAGTTTTGGAAAAACGGGAGTCATTTTCCCGGTCAAAAACATCCAGCGCATAATCGGTCACGGTCATCCTCCGGTAGGGGCGGCCAAACATATCGCGGGTCATGCCCGCCTGGGTGTCATACTGAATCAGCCAGTAGAGGTGAGAGGAATTGCCATAACGCCCCATATTGGCTTTGGCATCGTCAAACTGAGCCGAGAAGATCACCTCTTTGCTGCGGTAGTTTTTCCCGGTGGAGAGTGCATAGGAGTTGCTCGAACGGGTATAGACGGGTACGCCATGAATTTGTCCGAAATCTTCCTCCAGTGCATACCGGTTACTCTTGATTACGCGGTCGGCAAAGTAGATACAGCTATCGAGATCGGTCGGACGCATCCCCCGCTCTTCCTGCACTGCACTGGCACGGGTCAGGTAAACCTTCGCAAGATAGTGGTAAGCCGCCCCCTGTACAGCCCGACCATAATCGGTAGTGGTCTCTGGTAGATTTTCTGCCGCATATCGCAGATCGGAAATGATGGTCTTATATACATCTGACACCGAAGCACGGGTATATTCCCATTGCGGTTCGGTGGAGCTTTTCAGCACCAATGGAACACCTCCGTATTGCTGCACCAGATTGAAATAATAAAAGGCAAGCAGAAAACGCAGCTCACTCATACGGATCGCGGCATTGGCCGGATTCTTCTCAAACTGCACCTGCGGAATTGCGTCAATTGCAGCATTGCAGTTATTGATCATGGCATAGGTATAGTTCCAAAGCTCGGTAATACCACCACTCCCCGAAGGTGAGGAATTATAATTCGCAGGATCATAGGTGTTATAATAGAGCCAGGTGGTCTGCGAGCCATAGATATATTCATCCAGCCCAAAACTGGTCAGGCAGTAGCTCCATTCATAACTGAAGATAAAACGTACCCCTTCATAACAGGCACGGGTAAGGTCCTCCATCCCCTGCTCGGATTTAACGTAATCGGCAGTCAGGGTACTCACCTGTTCCTCCTTCAGGTAATCGTTGCAGGAGGGAAACAGCATGGCTGTCAGAAGGAAATATAGCATTACAGCAGATTTTTTCATAAAACAGGGAATCAGATGGATAACTTCAGGCCACACACCACACTTTTATAACTCATGATATCCCCTTCCGGATCCAAGCCTTCGAAGTGATCCGAAATGACAAACGGATTGACCATTTTCACGTAAAGAGTAAACTTCTTAGCCCGGAGCTTTTGTGTCCAGGTTTTAGGTATTGCATAGCTCACACCTATATTCTTCACTTTTAAGAAAGAGCCTTTACGATACCCCATGGAGGAGATGTAATTGGGAGATTCCTGCAACACATTCGGCCGGGGATACTCCGCATCCTGATTATAGGGCGTCCAGTAGTTTACATTGCGACATTGAAAAATGCCAGACAAGGTAGGTTTATAGTAATTACTGTTCAACATCTGTCCGATCCGGGCAAACAACATACAGGAGAGCTCGATGCCTTTATAGGAAAAAGTGTTGGTCATGCCGGCTGACCATTTTGGAACGCCGGTGCCGAGTATCACTTTGTCGCTGGCATCAATCTTATAGTCATGATTCTGGTCTTTAATACGGATAGTTCCGGGCGTAAAACCGGAACCCTTAGCCGCGAACTTCGCCATTTCAGCTTTATCAGCTTCGGATGTGCTCCAGATGCCGTCGTACTGGTAATCATAAAAAACGGTAATGGGTTGCCCGATAAACCAAAGGTTGGCTATATCGTCTTGCCTGCCGTTTGACAATGCTGTGATCTTTTCCTTGTTTCTGGTAAAAGTCAGATCGGTTGTCCAGGTCAGTTTCTTTTTATCGATATTGACTGTATGCAACGACACTTCGATACCGCGGTTTTGAGTAGCGCCAATGTTATTGATCCACGAGGTAAATCCATTTGTGGAAGGGATAATCTGATTCAACAGGAGGTCATACGTTTTAGCCAGATAGAGATCAACCGTACCGCTGACCCTGTTTTTCCAGAGACCGAAATCAACACCGAGGTTGTATTGCGAAGTCTTTTCCCAACCTAATCTTTTATTAGCCATACTGCCCTGGGTAGCTCCCAACGAGCCGAATCCATAACCGGATGCAGCCGTTTCGCCAAAAACATAAACCGTACGAACCAATGTCCCGCCGGTCTGGTAGGGATTGATAGCCGAGTTGCCAGTCTGTCCGTACCCGATGCGAAGCTTAAGGCTATTGATCACTTTATTGTTTTTGAGAAAATCCTCTTCATGCATCTTCCAGGCCAGGGCCATCGAGGGAAAGGCTGCCCACTTATGCCCCTCTGCCAGTACCGACGAACCGTCCCAACGATTCGAAACAGTCAGCAGATAACGGTTATTGTAGCTGTAATTTAACCTCCCCATAAAGGACTCACGAGCCTGATGGCTGTACCAGGAACCGAAGTAGTCGGCTGCATTCTTATCCGTGGAACCGATATTGAACCACCTCTGAGACGAGTAGGGCAAACCGGAAGCCCGTATCTCAGAACCTTCCGTCCAGGCCCCCTCCATACTCTCCAACAGCGTGAGGCCGACCGAATGGTTTTTGATCTTTTTGTCGTAATAGAGCAGATTATCCCAGGTAAAAGCGATATCCTGATTTTCATAATAGCGGGCGTTGCTTTGGGTAATTACGCTGACCTGGGAGTTGGTTGCACCCACATCGTTAAACTGGCCATTACGAAGCAACTTGAAGTCCAGTCCGATATTACTGCGAAAGCTCCAGCCTAACGGCAGTTTGATTTCTCCGAAAATGGTTCCTACATAACGGGTAGTTCGGTCTTCATTGAAGCTGTATTTCGGATCATTGATCGCATTATAGATACGTCCGCTCCCACCCGGATACTCGATAAAGTTTCCATTCTCATCATAAGGCACCGCATAGGGAACCTGACGGGTCATTTTGGCAAACATATCCACGCCTGTCTCTTTGTTTGCCAACGAGGCCATATTCTGCACCCCGAATTTCACATTGTCATTGACCTGGAAACTGGTATTCAGTCGTAAAGTGAGTCGTTGATAACCCTGGGTCTTTATGACCCCCTGCTGATCAAGATAAGCAGCAGAAAATAGCGCCCTGACTTTGTCGTTGCCAAACGTGGTGCTGAACTGGTGATTCTGGGTCACGGCTGTTCGTAGCGCACGTGAGAGCCAGTCGTATCCGCCCACCCTGGACGCATTATACACTGGAACTTCATTGACACCCCATTGAGCTTTCTCGGTTGGAGTCGTAGCCCGCATTTTGGGAATAAGATTAGCCTTATCCACCCATTCATATGCACGGGCGATTTGCGCCCATCCTGCTGGATCTCTTGTTGCATAGAAAGTAGAGAAACCGTAATAATCCTGTTGTGGATCAGGATAAGGAGTATTATATCTGCCTGCTGCACGGTTGGCTTCCCGTACCATCTCTGCAAATTCGCCACCGGTCATCATATCTGGCTGAACGAGTCGGCTGTCCATAGAAAGATAGCTGTCATAAGAGACCGTTGAGACTCCTTTAATCCCCTTCTTTGAAGTAATCAAAATCACACCATTCGCCCCGCGTGAACCGTAAATTGCGGTCGCCGACGCGTCTTTCAGTACCTCCATCGACTCGATATCTCCCGGGCTGATCTCAGCAATCCCTCCTGTCAAAGGAATGCCGTCAAGTACATACAAAGGTTCATTCCCTGCCGTGATGGAACGGGATCCGCGGATACGAATCTGGGGAAGCGAACCGGGTTGCGCTGCTGTATTGCCAATATCCACACCGGCCGCAGCACCTTGTAGTGCGGAAGTGATATCTTTTACCGGAATGGCCTCTATCTGCTTGCTGGTAACGGATGCCAGTGCTCCCGTCACATCGCTTTTGTTGACCTGTCCGTAACCGATGACGACGATTTCTTCCAATGTCTTGGCTGCTTCCTGAAGAGTTACTTCCAAAACGCTATTTCTACCCACTGATTTTTCAATTGTTGAAAATCCGATATAGGAAAATTGCAACACACTCTTTTCGGATATTCCCTCTATTGAAAAATGGCCAGTATTATCGGTGATAGTTCCTACCGCTGATCCCTTAATCCGGACATTCACGCCAATCAACGGGTCACCCGATGGGTCACGCACAACCCCGGTGATCCGGTGCTTGCGATTATTGGCATCATCTACTCCGGCTGAGGTAGTCTCGTTGGTAACAACGATATGATTCTCCACCATGGTAAACCGCATTCCTGTTCCACGAAATACGTCATTCAGGACCTCTGAAACCGGCTTATTGGTGACAGAGACTGAGGTCAGCAGGTTTGAATTTATTTTTTCCTTTGAAAAGAAGAAGAGATAGTCAGTCTGCTTTTCTATTTCATTAAAAAGGTCTTTGATTGGTGCGTTCTTAAGATTCAGGCTAACTTTCTGGTTTTGTGCCGAAATGCCTAAAGCTGACAAAACGAATATTCCCAGAATAAACAAATAAGACGATAGTTTCATAATGCAGAACTATAGAACCATACTACAGAGGAAAGTTCCGTTGGCAAAACGGCCTGTTCTCCATCTAATTAAATGACAATGAGAAGATCACGGTACTAATTGTGGGGCAAGATAAGAAAAAAAAGTCTCATTACACGCTTTTGGGTCTGGCCTATATAAAAAAGAAAGCTGTAGAAAGGGGTAATCCCCTCCCTACAGCTGATTTCCGACTATCCACATCGGAATATT
>JAUZOF010000258.1 GCA_030706585.1 Bacteroidota bacterium | reverse complement strand
TCTTTCAGCGATTCACCTACCGTCTGAACATCCACATAGACAATCTCGCCCAATTCATGTTGTGCATAATCGGTGATACCTACCCATGCCTGGTCTCCTTCCACACGAATCCATTCGTGGTCATTGGAATACTTTAATTCTGCCGGAAAATTCATTGTATGTTGATTTAAGAGTTAAGGCAAATGGAGAATTTGAGGATTAGCAAATTTGAAAATTAAGACATCTGATGATAAATGAATTTGACAAATGCCTGATCTCTCATTTTCAAATTCTCAAATCATCTAATCTTCAAATCAAAGAATCACGCTTTCTTGTAAATCAACGTAATTCCGTCTCTCAAAGGTAAAATAATTTTTTCAACTCTGGGGTCTGATGCTATTTTTTCATTGAAATTTAGAATGCCGATGGTCTGTGCATCGTTAGCCGCAGGGACATCCAGCACCTTGCCATCCCAAAGCGTATTGTCTGCAATAATAAAACCGCCGGGACGTACTTTTTCAAAAACCAAATCAAAATATTCGCAATAACTGCGTTTATCAGCATCAATGAAAACCAGATCAAAAGTCCGGTCAATTTGGGGAACGATATCAAATGTATCGCCAATGTGAAGGTGAATTTTGGAACCAAATTCGGAGGAATCGATGTGCTTACGAATAAAATCTTCAAGCTCGTCGTCAATTTCTATGGTGTGAAGTTCTCCGTTTTCGGGAAGAGTCTCTGCCAGGCAGAGCGCTGAGTAACCGGCGTAAGTGCCGAGTTCGAGAATGTAAGTGGGGTTAATCATCCGGCAAAGCATTTTCAGGAATCGCCCCTGCAAATGTCCGGAAAGCATACGCGGTCGAAGCAGATTGACATGTGCATCACGATTTAATCGTTGCAAATGTGCTCCTTCGGGATCAATATGATCCAGAATATACTGCTCGACCGCGTCTGTCATTGATGTTATCTCAGTTTATTATTTTTGCTCTTCTACGAAGTTTGGCAAAACATAATCTGCTGCGTTAGGCATGATTTTACCTACTTCGTTGATTTCAAGGTAAGATGTACCGCTACCTTGACCGAAGCTTCCACCTAAGAAGGCAACAGTATCAGAAGTTTTGATTTTACCATCTTTCAACAGAATTTTCATTCCTTCGAAGAAGTAGTCACGAGCGTTAGTGTCAACATCCAAATGGATAGGGAAAACACCATAAGAAAGCGCTAAGTGACGGATAGTTCCTTCTTTGTAGCAGAATGCGTAAACAGGAGCTTTGCCACGGAAAGATGCTACGTAACGAGCTGTACCACCAGTAAAACTATCTGTAAGGATTGCAGAGATAGGCAGACGGCGAGTAGCTTTTACCGCTTTTTCAGCAAGATAAGTAGCGATTGTAGTGTTCTCTTTAGAATCTACAGGAATATCGTTTTCAGGCATTTTTGTTTTTTCAGCCTCTTCAGCGATAGCAGCCATAGTTTTTACAGCTTCTACAGGATAATCACCGTAAGCAGTTTCACCGCTCAACATCACTGCATCAGTGCGGTAGTAGATTGCATTCGCGATGTCAGTAACCTCTGCACGTGTAGGACGTGGGTTTTTGATCATCGTGTGAAGCATTTGAGTTGCAACGATTACCGGTTTTTTAGCCTGAACACATTTTTTGATCAACAGACGCTGAATTCCAGGGATTTTCTCCTGTGGGACTTCGATACCGAGGTCACCACGAGCAACCATCACACCGTAAGCTACTTCAAGGATTTCGTCGATGTTATCAACACCTTCCTGGTTTTCGATCTTAGCGATGATTTTGATTGGGCTTTGGTGAGCGTTGAGGATACCTTGAATATCCAATACGTCCTGACGGTTACGTACGAATGAGTGAGCAATGAAGTCAACGTTGTGCTTGATAGCCAGGTCAATTACTTCAAGGTCACGTGGAGTTAATGAAGGAAGGCTGATGCGTACACCTGGGATGTTCACACTTTTGCGGCTTCCCAGTTCACCACTGTTTTCAGCCTGAGCAATCAGTTTGTCTTCTTTCTTCTCGATGATAGTAAATTCGATCTCTCCATCGTCGATCAAAACTTTACAACCTACATTAAGGTCTTTAACGAAGTTTTTGTAAGATACAGCAACACATTCTTTAGTTGTCAGTACTGTAGGATCACCGATGAAAGAGATGATATCACCTGTTTCAAATTTGATCTTATCACTGCCTTCAATTTTGGTTGTTCTTACTTCCGGACCTTTTGTATCCATCAGGATACCGATATTTTTAGATACCGCGCGGGTATTGTTTACAACGCGTGCAAAGCCTTCCTCATTCATGTGAGCTGAGTTCATGCGCACTACGTTCATTCCACTTTCGTAGAGTTCTTTGATAAATTCCACGTCACATCTCATATCAGAGATGGTAGCAACGATTTTGGTGTGTTTCGACATAAATATATATTGTTTTATGAGATAACGATTTCGTTATACGTTTTACATTTTAAGTAATACGTTAGAATACACATCAGCAGTGCTTTCTGAATATTGAAAACCTTTTACCTAAATACTTAAAACTGCAATGCAGCTTCGACAGCTAGCCGGTATGAATCCATTCCGAATCCCAGGATACTGCCTTTACAGGCCGGTGCGATCATCGATACATGGCGAAACGATTCGCGCTGATGTATATTAGAAATATGCACTTCAATTACAGGCGTTTTAACCGCTTTAATAGCATCATGCAATGCGATAGAAGTATGCGTATATGCTCCGGCATTCATTATGATCGCGTCAAAGTCAAAACCGACTTCATGAATTTTATCAATCATTTCTCCTTCGATATTTGACTGATAATAAAAAAATTCGCAATCCTGATATTTAGTTTTTAGTTGTTCGAGATACGATTCGAATGAGCTGTCTCCGTAAATGGAAGGCTCCCTTTTGCCCAACAGATTCAAGTTAGGGCCATTGATTATCTGTATCTTCATAAAAGATGAAATTATCTTTTTTAGAGGAGGGAAAGCAGCATTTCAGTATCTTTGTCATGCTGTTCCTGTAATTTTAGCGCAAAAGTAGTCAAAAAAACATGAAGGACAACCAATCTGTTGTAAAAAAATACGTTACCTACCTGCAATTGGAAAAATCGTTGAGTAAAAATTCTATCGAAGCTTACCTCGACGATCTCGAAAAACTGGCTCAATTTGTGGAGACGGAAGAGAAAACGGTCACGAATGTGACACTTGACGACCTTCACCAGTTTGTGTCGCAACTGCACGATGTAGGCATCTGCCCACGATCTCAGGCTCGCATTATTTCCGGGATTAAATCGTTCTACAATTTCCTGTTATTAGACGGTTACATTGAAGCTTCGCCCTGCGAATTGCTCGAATCACCCAAAATCGGATTAAAAATCCCCGATGTACTGAGCATAGAAGAGATTGACCTACTGATTTCGTACATAGACCGCTCCAAACCTGAGGGACAGCGTAACCGGGCCATACTCGAACTGCTCTACAGTTGTGGACTGCGTGTCTCGGAGCTGGTAAACCTCAACATCAGTGACATTTACCCCGACGAACGCTTTATCCGGGTATTGGGTAAAGGGAACAAACAACGACTTGTCCCGATTTCGGAGACAGCCTTGCACGAAATACAGCTCTATTTCCTTGATCGCCATAAAGCCCCGATAAAAAAAGGCCATGAAGACGCTGTCTTTCTCAACCGCCGAGGACAAAAGCTCTCCCGAGTGATGATCTTTTACATCATCAAGGAGTTGCTTGCCGAAACGGGGATCAAAAAAAAGGTAAGTCCACACACTTTCCGGCACTCTTTTGCCACCCACCTGCTCGAAGGAGGAGCCAACCTTCGCGTCATCCAGCAAATGCTGGGGCACGAACGAATTACCACAACCGAAATATACACTCACCTTGACCGGGAGAGGTTACGCCGGGAAATACTGGAACATCACCCAAGAAATATAAAGTATAAAAAGCCTGACTAAACGTCTTCCGGGGCTATTTCCAGAAGTATTTTCCCAAACCCCAACTGGTCTTTGAATGAAAAACACAACCAAACCTATTGTCATTCAAAAAGAAAGCCTTATCTTTGCACCACATTTTTTCAAACATATAAAACGAAAGAACATGTACTTAAGTGCAGAAAAAAAAGAAGAAATCTTCGAGAAGTACGGAAAGTCTAATACTGATACTGGCTCACCTGAAGCACAGATAGCATTATTTTCATACCGTATCTCTCATTTGACTCAACACCTGAAGTCAAATCACAAAGATTATAGCACAGAGCGCGCTCTGAAAATGTTGGTAGGTAAACGTCGTCGTTTGCTCGATTACCTGAAAGACTGTGATATCGAAAGATACCGTGCTATCATCAAAGAACTTGGCATCAGAAAGTAAGAAATTGCTTCACCGAAGCTACAAAAGCCGTTCCATACGTTTGGGACGGCTTTTTTTTATTTCTTACACCTTCGACAGGACAGGCCGGATATGAAAACGGCCTCATTCTTACGAACGAGGCCGTTTTATCGAATTGCTTACGCAAATCAGTGATTAGAGGTCGTACCCTGATGCTCTTTACGCAACAGGTCGTTTACTGTTTTTACAGGATTGAAGGTTTCGATAGGCACTTCCACAAATATGGTGTTCCAGTCTGACATGGCACCGTTCCATAATCCGGGCAGTTCGAGCGCCTTAAGCTCTTTGCCGCTTTTTGATTTCAGGGAAATGAAGCCGGTCTGCTTATCCACATATTGAGTCAGGTCAAACTTATTGCCTTTGTAGTCTTTCACCGCACAAACCAAATCAACCGGATTGAAGTGGGTCGAATTTTTAAACATCTCCACTTTAGCCGCATCGGTCATGTCAATTTGTGAACTTTCAAGAATCTGCAATGACCAGGTGCCGTCGCTGTTTTTAGCAATAAACGGTCCTCCACCAGGCTCTCCTACGTTACGCACCATACCACATACACGGATCGGACGATTCAGTTTGTGTTTCAAATAAAGAGCAAGCTCTGAATCCTCCAGTTCCTTCATGACAGGATTTTTGGTACAAAGCTCATTTTGCAGGAAGTAAACGATATCAATCAATTCATCCTGACTGTATTTGCCGCTTTCCAGCAGATTGAGGTATTCATGAATCTTGGTTTGAGTAGAAACCAACACCCCTGCAAGCACCTTTTTATAAAGAATAGTTGCCTCTTTAAAATTATCAGGAACAACGTTGTCTATATTTTTGACGAAAATAATATCGGCATCGATATCGTTTAGATTTTCAATCAAAGCCCCGTGACCACCAGGACGGAACAGTAACTCACCTTTATCCCGGAAAAGCTGGTTTTCAGAGTCTGCAGCAACGGTGTCGGTCGATGCTTTCTGCTCAGAGAAAGAAACATCGTATTTCACATCGAATTTTTGTTCGTAATCGCCTTTTTCCTTCGCAAGGAGAGCTTCGAACAAAGCTCTGTGTTCTGGCGAAACGGTAAAATGCACCTTAACATCCCCCGATTTATTCGCTGCATAAAGAGCCCCTTCCACCAGGTGCTCTTCCATAGGAGTGCGTGCTCCGTCAGTATAGTTGTGAAACTTCAACAATCCTTTAGGCAGGCTACCGTAGTTCAACCCCTCGCTATTGAGCAACAAACTCACGATACTTTTATAGTTTCCAGCTTCAATCAGTGCTTTGATATCTTTGCCTAAAGATTTCTGGCAAGCCATATTCAGGTCAGCATAAAATGCAAAGTATTCGATGTGGGCGAAAAAGTCTTTCTCGAAAGCCGTGGTTGGTTCGTTATAATCAGCATCAATAAATTCGAAGAGATTTTTAAACATACGGCTGGCAGCTCCTGATGCCGGTACAAATTTCAGAATAGAATTGTCGCCTTCCAGGTATTGCTCCCAGGTAGCGGCAAAAGCGGTGGCCGCTTCAATGTCGACTCCTAAAACACCTTTTTCCAGTGATGCAGCAGCCTGCAGTTCAAGAAATGGGAACCCTGTTGCGAAACAGTTGAGTTGTTCTTCAATC
This sequence comes from Bacteroidota bacterium, assembly GCA_030706585.1. Lineage (GTDB taxonomy): Bacteria > Bacteroidota > Bacteroidia > Bacteroidales > UBA7332 > CAXXIC01. Next base: position 441 of record JAUZOF010000258.1, on the reverse strand, counting down.
TGCGCCTCAGAAATTCCTCGTTTTTTAAGTTGTTCAAAATCTTTTTCGGTTAGCATATCATTGTGATTTTTGTGTTTAAATACTTCTTCAGGTGATAAAAGCAAAAATACGATTTTTCCTGATAAAGGGATTAAATTATGTTGTGAAATAACGGTGACGCACAAAAAAAAGCAACCGCCCTCGCGGACGGTTGCCCATTAACCACACAATGACAATTATTATGAAACAAAGAGAGCTGCTTTTTGATTTCCGTCGGGGGTTACCCGGCAGAATTGCAGCCCGGGTCCGTTCAAAGTCCGATTTTCACAAAGCAGGCTCAGACCGGATTACCTCACATAATGCTACGACTTAAAGCATTAAGATAAAAACTCAGAATGTATGTTAACCTATCTGAAGGTTAGACCCAAAGCGTTTTCGCTTCAAGAAGCGGCTTTTAAAGCT
>JAUZOF010000257.1 GCA_030706585.1 Bacteroidota bacterium | reverse complement strand
GCATTTGCTGCAATGGATGCCCTCTACAAAAACCAGAACAAACCGATCAAACTGGGATTCTACCGTAACGGCAAGGAGCATCAGGTGATTATTACTCCAGACTCAAAAGGTAAAATCGGTATTGAGCTAATGGCTGAAACTGATATTTACTCACCGAAAATCAAAAGTTACGGTTTCTTCGAATCCATCCCGGCGGGCATCAACAAAGGTGTAGGTAAACTGACCGGATATGCCAGCAGCATGAAATATGTATTTACTAAAGAAGGAGCCAGCAGCCTCGGCGGATTTGGTACTTTGGGCAGCATCTTCCCTTCGCAGTGGAACTGGTTGGGCTTCTGGGAGATCACCGCATTCTTATCGGTTATTCTTGCCTTTATGAATATCCTACCTATTCCAGCGCTGGACGGCGGTCACGTATTGTTCCTCTTGTACGAGGTAATTACCGGTAGAAAGCCGAGCGACAAATTTCTTGAATACGCTCAAATCGCCGGTATGGTATTGCTGTTCAGCTTACTGATCTATGCAAATGGGAACGACCTCTTCCGCTTTTTTGCGAAATAATTAATCCGGAATAATTCATAAAAACGGGATGAGAATACAATTTTCTCATCCCGTTTTTAGTTTATAACCTGTCAGCCTAATTTGAATATGCCACTTTGTAAAACCGTTCAATTAACGCTGATTAACCTGAGCAACAGTAGGGTTATTGTTTTCTCTCTCGGTGTAAATATGTAGTCAAATAATTTTCTTCTAAACAAACTATATTTATGACAAAGGTTGTATTAGCATTTTCTGTTATCGCCATCAGCATGCTTAGCAGTTGTACAAAAAAACAAACCGAACCCGATGTTACAACTGGAGCAACAACTAAAAGCGCTGTCGTAACCGACTCGACAAGTAATAGCTCCAGTGTGAAGAACTAAATTGAATGACTATCCCTTAGGTATTAGTTTTTTAAGGATCCTACCCAGCCACGTGTCTCCGGACAGGTGGCTTTTTTTGCTCTTTACCAAAGTTTCTAACTTTAGAATAGTTTGCCTTACCTTCTCCCTATTCTTTGGTTTATAATAATTACTTTAGGGCAAGTTTAAATCGTCAGCCATAAAACTCACACGTCAAAAACTGTTTGCGCCATCTTCAATCACGTTAACTGCTCTGAGAAACGACCATTTAATCGCACAAAATATGAGATTGAAAAATTTCCTTGAATAAAAATCGACCAAACCTCTTTACGCTCGTATAATAAGTAAACAGCATTAAAAAGATGAAACAACAAGACCTGGAAATACTCATAAATAAGTGCCGGAAAAATGACCATAAGGCATTTCGTTTGATTGTCGAAAGTTATCAGGCAATGGTCTTTTCTCTTTCTTTCAGGCTGTTGTGTAATGAGGAAGAAGCTAAAGATACTGTACAGGAGACATTTCTCAAAGTATGGACGAATATTGAAAAATATCGCACAGATTCGAAATTCAGTACGTGGCTCTACACAATAACTACGAACCTTTGTCTTGATAAGCTCAAATCTGCCAGATATACGACGACAGGAAGTACTCAACCGGAGATTGTGGAACAACTGATTTCTCCTGAAAACATCGAACAACAGCTAATCAATTCTGATCTGGGAAAAATCATTGAAACTCTTACCGGAGAATTATCCCCCAAACAAAGGGTTGTTTTTACACTTCATTATCTGGAGGAGATAGATATCGGCGAGATTGCACTGATTACCGGTATGACGACCAATAAGATAAAGAGCAATCTTTTTCTGGCCCGAAAAACTATGAAAGAGAAACTTGAAAAATTAGAGACACTATATGAAACGAGCATGAATAAATGTTCATCAAGTCGATGATGTGATATGCGATACCGATAGATATCGGTACCATACGCAGCCAAAACATAACAAATAATGACGTATGAAAAGTACAGACGATAAACTAGACCTTTTGATCAGCAAACTTCAGGTGCAGACGCCTAAAGCTGACAATCCGATGGAACTGACCGATGATATTCTAAAACAGATCGGACAGAGACCGGTAAAACGACCACCTGTCCTGTTGTTTACAATCCGGATGATATCGACCATTGCTGCATCATTGCTGTTGTTGTTCTTTCTGAAAGAACAATCGATTGAGGCTGCTTACCCGCAAAACAAGCACCTATATGTTGTAATAGTCAAATCTCAACCGCAACTATCACAGCAAAGCAGGGTAAAAGGTTACCTCAACCACATCCGCAACAATTCAATGAAAAACGAAAGATTAAAATCATTGCTTAACCAATAAATTGTACAAAGCTATGAAACGAGCATGCACTAACGTTCACCAAAGAGAATAACATTGTATGCGATACCGATAGCTATCGGTACCATACGTAGCTAAAACAAAAATAAATTATGACGTATGAAAACACTACATTTCTTCCTGATCCTGATTCCGGCAATGATGTTGTTTTCCTGTAAAAACAACACGAAGGAAATGCGGACCGTAATAAATCCTGACGGCTCTTGCTACCGGGAATTCAAAGCAGACGGTCAACCTGGATTTTTGTTGGGAGATTCATCCCAAAAAGCCAATCCATTCCCTGTTAGAATGGATTCTTCCTGGAAAATATCATGGCAATACAAAGAGCAGCCCCGCTGTTATAAATTTCCGGTTACTCAGGCTGAACTTGATTCAGTAACGGGTCCGCTGCCTAATCGACGGTCTAACGAAAATGAACAATACTCGATTTTTCTACGGAGAGACTTTATGTCTGTCGAAGATATGGCTACCAATTTCAAATTGGATTCCGACCAAAGCCTGAGTCAGGTAAAAATCCGGTATAGCCTGGATAAAAGCTTCCGCTGGTTTTACACATATTACCATTACCGGGAGACCTATCCGAAACTCAACATTAAATTTGAAGCCCCGATCAGTGAATTTATGGGTAAGGATGAGGCAAACTTCTGGTTTACCGGACAACCGGAGATCACCAAAGGGCTCAATGGTATGGAGATCCGCGAGTTGACGGGCAAGCTGGAAGACAAATACAACAACTGGCTGACTTACAACATCTGGTGTCTGGAGTATAAGGCACTGATCAGATATTATGACCGAATCCCCAATCCACCCGTATCAAAAGCGACGTTTATCACGCTAAAAGACTCCATCTATGAAAGTAAAGGAGCTAAATCTCTAGATGATTTAGATGTAGAAGTGAGTCTGAACAAATTTTTCAAAACCAATCAGTTTTCTGTCCTATGGAAATCACCAGACGCTCCGATGAAGAAAGTGGAAGATGAAATAATCGGAAAACGTTTTGCCTGGATGTTTGACACCTATTTCCTTTATAAACTGGAGATGCCGGGAACGATCATTTTCACCAACAGCAATATTACCGAAGGCAAAACATTGGTATGGCACCTCTCTTCCCCCCGGTTCTTGCTGAATGACTTTACCATTGAGGCCGAATCACGCAAAGCCAACATCTGGGCATTTCTGATCACCGGACTGATTGTAGTCGCGGCTGCAGGAAGCTTCGTCTTGAAACGTAAATAACCTTCAGATACAATAAACCTCCGGGGGTGCAAAACCCTGGAGGTTATTGTATCAAATTAATCAGTTTATACTTCCCATAGCCTCTCGCCAGCTTTGTCTTTCATTTAACGTTCTCTCTGCCTCAATCAGACACTTTCGCTCATATTTTTTGTAAAGAAAAATCAGGAAGATTTGCCCGAAACTCAGTTTCCAATGAGAACTGAGGTCAGTTTGATCTGGAAACTCAGTTTCCAACGTGAACCGGGCTCTGTTCTTGCTGGCGACTGAGTTTCTAGCGAGAACGGAGCTCAGATCTGCCCGGAAACTCAGTTTCTGATAAGAACCGAGGTCAGTTCTGCCTGGAAACTGAGTTTCTGACAAGAACTGACCTCGGTTGGGGCTGGAAACTGAGTTTTCGGGGGATGATGATGGAGAGATGGAAACTGAGTTCCGGAGAGTAAGCAAAACCTTTTCCCAAAGATTGGGACTTTGGAAATAGTTGAAAATCGACGAATTCTTTACTTTACCCTACACTTTAAACGTCAACGTAAAACGATTTAGCCCATCCTGCGGTACATCATAAGAAATCCGGGCATCGTGATGATGCAGGATACGCTCCACAATACGTAACCCGAGGCCGGTTCCGTCTGTTTTGCGGGCATTGCTGCCACGGGCAAAAGCCTTGTAGAGGTTCTGTTGTTCTGTTTCGGAAAGCGTTTTGCCGTTATTCGTCACAATGACTTTAATATTTTCAGGTTCCTGCTTCAGCAGGATATTTACCTGTTTATCGGCAGAGTAGAGATAAGCATTTTTCAGAAGATTGGTAAATACGATCTTCAGAAGATTCATATCTCCCCGGATTTCAAAATCGGCATCTATCGTTTCGTCACTATCAATATCAAACTGTATGCGGTAATCAGCAAAAGTCTTCTGCGTCACTTGCATTGCCTCGAAAATCGCTTCATCAATGCGACACGGAGGTAAAAAGCCGGAAGCTCGTTTCTTATCAATCCGTGACAACAGCAACAACGACGAAATGATATCAGCCATCTGCGTAGCATCTTCCTGTATGCTATGAAGATATTTTACAGTATTGGGGCTGTGTTGTTCCTGCAAAAGTAGGTTATGCAACTGCATGAGAACACGTGCCACCGGCGTTCGCAGCTCATGGGAGGCATTATCAGTAAATTCCTTCTGCTGTTTGTATGCCACATCAATGCGGTCCATCATCTGGTTAAAAGACTTGGCCAAAGCATTAACCTCATCGTTTTTTCCTGAATCTTCCAGACGCACGTCCATCTTCTTTCCTGAAATTTCAGCAATTCGGTCTTTGAATTTATCCAAAGTGGAAAAACTTCGCACACTGACATAATAGGACAAGCCCATTACCGACAAAGTGCCAAAAATAAAAGCGCCCAAAAGGACATATCCGAGATAGGCCATCTGCCGGTGAGCATATTTATCTTCTGCTGAAATCAGGACAAAGAAATCCTTTTCACGGTTTCTTGAATCGTGGAAATATCCATAGAAATCAATTTTATCCTGGTGACGGTAAAAAGATTTATGCGACTTGAGGTATTCGATATCTTTCTGACTCCAGTCCACAGGAGCATATCCCATGTTGCTGTACACCAATACCCCCTCATGGTTAAATACCAGGAGTTTTTCGTTGTAGAGCTTGTCGATCGGGTTCTGGTCGAGAATGCGCATCATCTGCCGGGGAGGCAGCTTCGCATTGACCAGCAGTTTGACGGTAGAAAAAACCTTCTGTTCCAATCGCATCCGGAACTGGTCATTCCGGTAATCGGAAAAGAGTGAGAAAATGACAATCAGCACTATGCCCAGAATCGTTGAAAACAAGATGCTGAAATAGATCGCAAAGCGCTGCTTGAGATTCATTATTCTTCTGATTTAAGGTAATATCCAAATCCGGGACGGGTATGGATTAATTTAGGAGAAAAATCGCGGTCAATCTTCTTCCGGAGGAAATTGATATAGACTTCGATGGTATTGGTTCCGGTTTCAAAGTTAATATCCCAAACCGACTCGGAGATAGTCTGCTTGGAAACCGTACGCCCATTGGCTCCTGCCAAAAGGACTAATAGCTGATATTCCTTTGGAGAAAGAGAAATTTCATTACTATCGCGGTAAACTTTCTTCTCTGAAAGATTGATTTCGAGATTTTCAATCTTAATTATTTCATCAGCATTCTGCGGCTGAAGTTGACGACGCATCAAAGACTGAATACGGATAAACAATTCATCAAAGTGGAAAGGTTTCACCAGATAATCATCGGCTCCACGGTTGAATGCATCTACTTTATCCTCGATCTCGCCAAAGGCGGTAAGCATGATGATAGGCGTCACTTTATTGACTTGACGAACCTGGGCACAGACCTCCATCCCATTAATCCCGGGCACATTGATATCGAGTATCAACAGATCGTATTCAGCCTGGCGAAACTGTTTCATAAACAAGTTGCCATCATACACGGCATCGCATTCCATTTTCTTTTCTTCCAGAAATACACGGACTTCAGAAGATAGCTTGAAATCGTCTTCGAGGAGTAATACTTTCATTTCTATTTACTTTTATCTAAAGGATTGAGGGTATTAGGAATTGAGGGATTGAATTTTCAAATCCTCAAATCTGCTAATTATCAAATTATCCCCGTTGCCAATCCACCCGTTTTACCCAATCGGCCAGGAATTTAGCCTTTTCATAAGACAATCCGGGCATAAAACCGTGACCAAGATTGAAGATAAAGTTAGTGTGCTTGCGACCAAATTCAAGTACAGGCTGTAACTGACGCTCCATTTCTTTTTCTGAGGCGTAAAGCAAACGGGGATCAACATTACCCTGCAAACCAATAGCAGGATGCACCAGCTTACGCGCAATTTCGAGCGGAGTCTGCCAGTCCACACTCAGGTAAT
>JAUZOF010000256.1 GCA_030706585.1 Bacteroidota bacterium | reverse complement strand
GCACTTGCCATTTGGACAATAAAAGTGCACATAATGAGCAATAAGAGTAGCTTTTTCATGGTCTAATAAGTTTATTCCGGTTATACTTTGTGACACTTATCAATATCGTGATGTATTCATAACAAGCCGGTCAGCATAAAGGTTACCGATATGAACCAGAGAATCACTAAACAACGATTAAATCTTCACAATGAAACATCCCCGACTGGAAGTCTCCGGTCGGGGATGTTTCATTGTGATTTTAAGAGAAATGGTTCAAAATATTTTTCATAAACTAAGATCACTTGTAAAAAACAGATCGGGACGGCGACTCTGACCTTAATTAACTATGGTCGCCGCCCCTTTCTGCAGAACCGGCACTGTGAAGCTCCGGAACTTTTATCTTTCCCGGCAAATGGGTACTTCAGGCTTGAATTAATCTACCTTTTACCCAAATTAATTCATCATTCAAGTGGGTGAGGGGACTTCAATCCCGAATTAATTTACCTCTGACATGAATTAATTCATCTTTGATGTGAATTAATTTACCTCCGGGGTAAATTGATTTACCTCTGAAGTAAATTATTTCAAGTTGGAGGTAGTGGGGGGTACTTCAAGGATGAATTAATTTACCCGTAAAGTGAATTAATTCACCTTCAACCCGAATTAATTCGTCTTTGATGTGGGAGGGGGTACTTCGGAAGTACCCCCTCCTACATCCGAAGTACCCCATTAGGGATATTTAGTTGGTGGACGGTGTGGTATTTCCATTGGGGCCTTGTCCGTCAAATAATTTGCTTAACTCGTCCACAATGCTTTGTGTTCCCGGAACACCCATCTTCGAAGCCCCTTTCGCTGACTTATAGATGGACAAAGCAGCCTGATAGGCATCGCTTCCTGCTGCCAGTCGGGTATCAGACACCATTTCCGATAACGAAGCTAAATCCAGTGCAACACGACGCAACGAACTAAAGAGACTCAGGTCGTTCGTTAATTCATCCAACGGTGCAAACGGTGGGACAATCATCGGTTGTTGTTTACCAAAAAGAAGACTCTTTTCCACAAATGGAATTCTACCGTCATCTATTTTGGGCATGGTTTTACGGTCAGATGGAGACAATTTTATTACAAATGGAAGAATTTCTTTGAGCTCCGCAATCAATTCCAACGCGCGTTGCTCTTTTTCCTGAGGGAATGTGGCTGTGATGTAACCTGACATAATGATAAGTTTTAAACGGTTATAAAATATGGTCAAAAACAAAATCTATACGGAAACAAATGCAGACCGGCAAAATAAGCTGATGCTCTCCTTTCTTCTTTGTAAGTTGTCATTATTGGCCTTACCCTTCTCAGCTCAACCCGTCCTGTCGGCATGACAAAGGAATAAACTTAATTTTAAAATATCAAGTAGAAGAGTTCTATTTTAACAAATACAAAATCCAAACCAGCTCACTCTTTGCAACATTTCCAACATCAATTATACCAATTTGTTTTTCAGTATTTTGCAAGGAAACGCCAGAACGACAATCAGGTTATCATCCTTCCAAAACAATCAATTTTATACCCTGTAGCGGTATCTAAAAGTTATCTAAATTACTGGAAACCACACTTTGCCTTAAATCCAGTATTTTAACAAATTGGCCAACAATCCGCTCGCGTAAAATCATATTCCGATAACATCAGGCGAATAAGAGAAAATACCATTTTTCTGAAAACAGACACCCTCTCCAAAAGCTATAAATTCAGCTTAATTAACAATACATAAAATACAGCCGGATGGATCCAATGGACTAAAAACGGAAAAGCCGGATTCACATCCGGCTTTTCCCACAAAATAGACGGACGAAGCCGTCATTTTGCACAGGTGTTATTATGTTTATGTTTAGTTTATGCTTTGGATCAAAAGATTAGTTCTGGCGTGCTACCTCACCGTGGTGGACGATATCAAGACCGACAGTCTGCTCTTTCACCGACACGCGTACCGGGATAAACTTGTTGATCAGCTTAAAGAGCAACAGGGTGAAGAAGAATCCGGCGCTAATAGCCATCAGGATTGCAACACCCTCTTTGAGCAACAACGAAGCGTCACCTCCGTAGAACAGGCCGTTAGGAATAGCCGGGTTAATTGCTTTGTTGGCAAAGAAGCCCATACAGAGAGTTCCGATTACACCACCCATACCATGTACACCCCATACATCGAGCGCGTCGTCCCAGCCCTGGTGTTCTTTCCATTTAACAGCCATGAAACAACCGATTGAAGCAATCACACCGATAACAGCCGAAGAGTAGATATCAACGTATCCGGCAGCAGGAGTGATGGTTGCCAATCCGGCAACGGCACCGGTCATCAAACCGATAAAGGTTGGTTTCTTTTTGCCTGTATTCCATTCGATAATCAACCAGGTAACGGCTGCGAATGAAGCGGCAGTATCAGTATTCAGGAATGCTGAGATAGTTACAGAGTTAACGGCTAATTCACTTCCCGCGTTGAAACCGTACCAACCGAACCACAACAATGCGGTACCGATGGCAACCAAAGGAATGTTATTGGGGTCACTTTTTTCAGGACGTGAACCTACGAAATAAACAGAAGCCAACGCTGCGAAACCTGCTGTTGCGTGTACTACAATACCGCCGGCAAAGTCAAATACCCCCCACTGAGCGAGCAATCCGCCACCCCAGACCATGTGTACGAACGGGTAATAAACGAAAATCTGCCACAAAACGAGGAAGAAGATATAGGCTTTGAAAGTTACGCGATTGATAAATGCACCGGTAATCAAGGCCGGAGTGATGATGGCAAACATCATCTGGTAGGCGATGAAGATATATTCAGGAAAACGTTTATCGGCTGAATAGAGCGTGTTTGGAGTAATTCCGTGGTAAAATGCTTTGTTAAAGTTACCGATTATCCCAAAAAAGTCAGTTCCGTGAGCCACATCACCGCTGAAACAAACTGAATAACCGAAAGCAAACCACAATACTGTAGATACGCCCATCGATACGAAGCTCTGCATCATAATGCTAAGGATGTTTTTCTTACATCCCAATCCACCATAAAAGAACGCCAGTCCCGGAGTCATTAACATCACGAGGCTGGTAGCCAAAATCATAAACGTAGTTAATCCAATGTCGAACATAATGCTATTAGTTTTGTTGGTGCAAAGATATATACATTACAGCAATAAACCTACATTTTGGTTGTTAATTTCGAATAAAAACCTACACAAATGTATCTTTTCCATGTTTTAGATATCATATTGCTCATTTTAAAACCAAAACAACGAATCCAATTTGAAACCAAACAAAGGCTATCAAATTGACATTTGTCTATCAAAATGCAATTACAGCGACAATTATCCAGATCAAAAAGGCAACCAAACAGATGTTTTGCAACATATTTATTGACATAATGACAAAACCCCACGTGAAATCCATGGGGCTTTACTTCTTATTCAGAAACAGAAATCGCTTCGTAAAACTTACAAAATGGTTGATTTTCGATTACAATACTTTCATTTGGCTACAAAGATGTCGGAGAGCCAGCTTTAGGCTCTGGTAACGGAAGGCATAATCGTACTGAAAAAGCTTTCCGGGATAAACCATCTGGCCGGATGTCAACATATTTGCCCGTTCACCCAACGCGAGAAACAGCGCCCATTTCGGCACAGATAAAAAAGCCGGACGTCTGAGTACATGCGAGAGCACACGGTTAAATTCCTCGTTGGTTACGCGTTCGGGAGAGGTGACGTTGATGACTCCGCTCAGCTCCTTATTTTCCACAATAAATACCAGCGCACCCACCAGATCGTCGATATGTACCCATGGAAACCCCTGGTTACCGTTTCCAATCTTTCCGCCTAACATATGTTTATAGAGGCGCTCCATTTCGGGCAAGGCACCTCCCTCGGCAGCCAGTACGACTCCGAAACGGGTAATGGCCAAACGGACTTCCGGGGAGACACGTCTTGCCTCTGCCTCCCAATCACGACAAAGTGAAGCCAGAAAATCCGTACCGTATTCTGTAAAAGATTCATCACAATTGACATCCGGAGGATAAGCTCCTACCGCCGATGCTGAAATTAAGAGTTTCGGTTTACTATCCAGGCTGTTAATTGCAGAGACCAGGGCCCGTGTGGTAAGGATGCGGCTATTGTAGATTTCCTGTTTGTATTTTGGGGTCCAGGGATGATTGATGGTTGCACCAGCCAGATTGATTACCACCTGGCAATCCGCCAATACCTGTGCTAGCCGCTCCGAGCGTTCCGGCTGATAGAGCGAGCGGTCGAGGTTGATCACCTCATTCCCCTGCCTGGTAAATTCATAATTCAAATGGTTCCCAATAAGGCCTGAGCCGCCTGATACTGCGATTTTCATAATTGAAACGTTTTCAATTATAACACGTTACACGAATATATGTTGATCTTAACCCGAGTGTCTGACAACATAAACGCCGGACTGTCAAGAAGACAATCCGGCGTTTGGTATTATATATGTAAATGCTTTCCGTGATAAATAGGATTTTTCAACAGAAAATTCCTATTTGGCAGACAACCACAGAGGGTTGTCTTTACAGATATTTCCGCCAATAACGCATCGGTGGCTCGGTTTCATCGAAGCCCATGCTTTTGTAAAGCTGTTGCGCCACCTGATTATCTTCACGCACTTCAAGGGTGATACGGCTGCATCGCAATTCATTGGCTTTGACTTCAAGCGCCTCCATCAGTTTGCGGCCTATACCATTTCCCCGAAACTCTTTTTTCACGATGACGTCATGGATATTTACCATGGGGCGGGCGGTAAAAGTCGAGAAGTTCTCGAAAGCAACAATCATGCCGGCGCATTTTCCCTCAACGGAAGCCAACAAAACAATTTTCTTCGGGTGCTCATTCAACCCGTCCACAAACCGAAGTTGCTGGATGGGCGAAAGCGGAGTGCCTCCTCCCATTTCATCCAGTATATAGGCATTAATCAGCTCCACCGCTGAGGTCAGGTGGTCCGGATTGCTGAAATCGCAATCTTCAATATCTATTTTTTCAATTCTCTTCATCATCTGCCAGATGTTTATAGCTCTTCGGATTAATCTCATATTTATGAACACGCAGACCCAAAATTCGTTCGGTAACCCCCAACTGTGTCGCAGCTTTGGCAACATTTCCACGGGTGGCGATAAGCGTATCCAGAATGAGCTGTTTTTCGACCTTCTCGATAACGGAATTTAATGTACCCTTGGTCACTGTATCGGAGGAAGCTCCGGTCTGAAGCGTCGGCGGCAGGTTATAGGAACGGATTACGTCGTCGGTACTCATTATCATCGAGCGCTCAATCACATTCTCCAGCTCCCGGATATTTCCCGGCCAGGAGTACATCATCAGCATATCTATAGCCTCACCGGTGATGCGCTTCACATTGGTCCCGTTTATTTTATTCAGCTTATCGATAAAGTGATCAACCAAAATCGGAATATCTGCCCGACGCTCACGAAGTGCAGGAACATATATCGGGAAAACGTTGATCCGGTAGTAGAAATCTTCCCGGAATTCGTTCTTTTTAATCATCTCTTCCAGGTTACGGTTGGTAGCAGTAATAATGCGAACATCAATATTGATAGTTTTGTTGCCACCTACACGTTCGAATTGTCGCTGTTGCAACACTCGAAGCAATTTTACCTGCAACGACAATGGCACCTCCCCGATTTCATCCAGGAAAATGGTTCCGCCGTCAGCCATTTCAAAACGACCTACATGCTGTGAGTTTGCTCCCGTAAATGAGCCTTTTTCGTGACCGAACAATTCGCTTTCAATCAGGTTTTCGGGCAATGCCGCGCAGTTAACTTTAACGAATGGGCCGCTCGCCCGTGAACTGGCCTTATGAATCGCTTCGGCAATGAGCTCTTTACCTACACCGCTTTCACCCCGGATCATCACCGTTGCATTGGTTTGAGCCACACGGTTAATCATTTCGAAAAGATCGTTCATCAGGGAGGAATTTCCCACAACATTATCAGGACGCAGAGAGACAAGGCCTCCTTTCAGCCGACGGTTTTCTTCACGAAGCAGTTCCACCTCCTCCATCTGATTCTGGCGCACCTCAACGCTACGCCCCACCAACAAACCTACTATATTGAGAAATTTCGCCTCGGCTGAAAAATCAATCCGGCTCTTGTGGTGCATGTGAATACTAAGCGTTCCGGTCACTTCTTCCTCTGCACAAATAGGGACACAGATAAATGCGGTCGAATGACCGGCTTTGCGGGCGATACCTGTCTTGTTCAGGTAAGTCTGTTCTTTGTAGATATCGGGAATAATGATGGGTTTCTTTGAATTCACCACCTCGCCGACAATGCCTTCACCCATCTGGTAAACGCCCCTACCCTTCTCCTCCTCGGTCATTCCGTATGCAGCTCCGATTTTGATGTGAGCAAAATGACGGTTCACGATCGTAATCATGCTGTGATCTGCCCCAAGGAAATTGCACAG
>JAUZOF010000255.1 GCA_030706585.1 Bacteroidota bacterium | reverse complement strand
CTGGAAGGTCTGGAATATGAGCAATTGATCCCTTGGGTAAACCCCGGAGATGGAGCTTTTCGCGTGATTACCGGAGAGTTTGTAACTACTGAAGACGGTACAGGTATTGTACACATTGCACCTACCTTTGGTGCGGATGACGACCGTGTGGCTAAAGCGCATGGTGTGCCGCCGTTGATGCTGATTGACAAGGATGGTAACCGTCGCCCGATGGTTGACCTGAGCGGTAAATACTTCAATTTGGCTGATCTGGATGCTGGATTTATCAAAGAATCGATCAATGTAGAGCTTTATAAAGAATTTGAAGGCCGCTTCGTGAAAAACGCTTATGATGCGAATCTCAATGAAGATGATGCAACGCTTGATGTGGACATCTGTGTAATGCTAAAACAGCAAAACCTGGTATTCAAGATAGAGAAACATGTGCACAATTATCCGCACTGTTGGCGGACCGACAAACCGGTGCTTTACTATCCGCTGGATAGCTGGTTTATCCGCACCACCGCATGTCGTGACCGACTGATCGAATTGAATAACACGATCAACTGGAAACCGCAATCAACCGGTACAGGCCGTTTCGGTAAATGGTTGGAAAACCTGCAAGACTGGAATCTTTCACGCAGCCGTTACTGGGGTACTCCGCTGCCAATCTGGCGTACTGAGGATGGCCTGGAAGAGCTGTGTGTGGGTTCGGTAGAAGAGCTTTACAATGAAATCGAAAAAGCCGTTGCCGCAGGGTTGATGGACGAAAATCCGATCAAATCATTCCAACCGGGTGTTTATACCACTGAAAATTATGATAAAATAGATCTACACCGTCCGTTTGTGGATGATATTACGTTGGTTTCCGAAAGTGGTAAACCGATGAAGCGCGAGCTTGACCTGATCGACGTTTGGTTTGATTCAGGAGCCATGCCATATGCTCAGATTCATTATCCGTTTGAAAATAAAGAGGCATTTGATAGCAAAGATATTTATCCGGCAGACTTCATAGCGGAAGGTGTTGACCAGACCCGCGGTTGGTTCTTTACATTGCATGCCATCGCAACCATGTGTTTTGATTCAAAAGCGTTCAAAACTGTTGTTTCTAACGGTTTAGTTTTGGATAAAAACGGCAATAAGATGTCAAAACGTCTGGGAAATGCCGTGGATCCGTTCTCTACCATCGATAAATATGGATCCGACCCGCTACGTTGGTACATGATTACCAATGCGTCACCGTGGGACAATCTTAAATTTGACATCGAAGGTATCGAAGAGGTACGCCGTAAGTTCTTTGGTACGCTTTACAATACCTATTCATTCTTTGCACTTTATGCTAATGTGGACAGTTTCTCATTCGCAGAAGCCGAAATCCCATATAACGAGCGTCCGGAGATTGACCGCTGGATCATTTCATTGCTGAATACATTGGTAAAAGATGTGGATGAATATTATAACACGTATGAGCCTACTAAAGCTGGTCGTGCTATCTCTGATTTCGTCAATGACAACCTGAGTAACTGGTATGTACGTCTGAACCGCAAACGTTTCTGGGGTGGAACACTGGATAAAGATAAACTTTCGGCTTATCAGACACTTTACACCTGTCTTGAAACAGTTGCTCGCCTGATGGCTCCGATTGCACCGTTCTATGCAGACCTGCTCTATAGCGACCTGATTGCTGTAACCGGAAAAGGGCATAAAACGTCTGTTCACCTGTCAGACTTTCCTGTTTATCACGCAGAAGTAGTCGATAAAGCCCTTGAAGAGCGCATGCAACTGGCTCAGGACATTTCGTCTATGGTTTTAGCTTTGCGTAAAAAAGTAAATATCAAGGTACGTCAGCCACTGCACGAGATCAAATTGCCATATTCGGATATCTCTTTGAAGGAGAATGTGGAATTTGTCAAAGATATTATCTGTAATGAGGTTAACGTGAAGGAGATTGAGTTTATCCCGGCTTCAGAAGGATTTATCGTGCGTAAGATCAAGCCAGATTTCAAGAAACTTGGTCCGAAATGCGGTAAAAACATGAAGCAGGTAGCTGCGATGTTACAGGAATTGCCACAACCGGAAATTATGGCTTTTGAAAATGCCGGCCAATACACGCTTACTGTAAATGATCTGCAAGTCGTAGTGGAATTGACCGACGTGGAATTTATCTCGGAAGATATCCCGGGCTGGTTAGTGGCAAATGAAGGCAAACTGACCGTAGCACTTGATATCACCATTACAGACGAATTGCGTAAAGAAGGACTTGCCCGTGAGCTGGTAAATCGTATCCAGAACATTCGTAAATCAAGCGGATTTGAGATTACCGATAAGATTCTGATAAAATTATCGAGCCACGAGCAAATAAATGATGCGGTAAAAGAATATGCTGATTACATCGCTAATCAAGTGTTGGCAACTGACATTGAACTGGTTGACGAGGTAAAAGATGGTACGGAGTTGAACTTTGACGAATTTATCTTGTTTGTTAATGTAATAAAAGCGTAACCGGAATTGGTATATCTCAAATATTTGTATAATTTCGCAGTATTAGAGAACCGTTTGTAGAACCTTAAAAACTTAGTATTATGTCAGAAAAAACCAGATATTCAGACGAAGAGTTAGCAGAATTCAAAGATATCATACTGGATAAACTCGAAAAAGCGCAACGTGATTACGATTTGCTTAAATCATCTATCACAAACACGGATGGTAATGACATCAGCGATACATCACCAACCTTTAAAGTATTGGAAGAGGGAGCTGCCACGCTTTCAAAAGAGGAAGCCGGCAGATTGGCTCAACGTCAAATGAAATTCATCCAACACCTTCAGGCTGCGTTGGTACGTATTGAAAATAAAACCTACGGTATTTGCCGTGAAACCGGTAAACTTATTCCGAAGGAACGTCTGCGTGCAGTGCCTCATGCAACATTAAGCATTGAAGCCAAAGACACTCAGAAATAGGAATTTAAATTATTCTATAATTTGCAATTCGACAATGAAGGCTGAATAAAAACCTCAATTGTCGAATTGTTTTTTGCTATAAAGTCACTAAAAATGAAACTTACAACCGGCCATAAGTCCATCTTAATCATCTTTGCTGTATTATTTGTTGACCAATTTGTGAAAATCTGGATTAAGACGCACATGCAGTTGCACGAGTCGATTGAGGTGACCAAATGGTTTTATATCTATTTTACGGAAAACAACGGAATGGCCTTTGGCATGGAGCTTTTCAGCAAGATTTTCCTTTCGCTGTTCCGTATCGTAGCCGTGGGGTTTATAGGGTATTATTTGCATAAGATCATAAAACGTAAACTCAATACCGGATATATCTATTGTATCTCTCTGATTCTGGCGGGTGCTGCCGGTAATATTTTTGATTGTCTGTTTTACGGGCTGATTTTTGACCATAGTTGGGGACAGGTGGCTGAACTTTTTCCAGTTGGAGGAGGATATGCCCCCATGTTTTATGGAAAGGTGGTCGATATGCTTTACTTTCCTCTGATAAATACCACTTTACCTCACTGGGTTCCGATTTGGGGAGGGGAAGATTTTATTTTCTTCAGACCGATTTTTAATATTGCAGATGCAGCGATATCTGTGGGGGTGGTCATCTTGATTCTCTTTTATAATAAACAATTAAATGAAGAGACTTCAAAACCGAAAAAACACGAAGATGCGTAAGCCGATTTCCCGAATATTGTGGATAATGTTGCTGCTGGCAAGCATTATCGCCTGTTCCAAAACGCCTAAAGGGGTTATTTCAGAGAAGAAAATGGAGAATATTCTTTATGATTGCTATGTCGGCTCGAGTATGACTGAAAACCAGTCAATTGATCCGAGACTTGACCCTTCCCAGGTTAAAAGACAATATCTGTTTTCCGTTCTGAAAAAATATGACGTATCTAAAGCAGAATATGACTCATCACTGAACTGGTACGCGCAAAATCTCAAAGTCTATTTGAAGGTTTACGACCATGTTATCGCCAGGTTGAAAAAAGAACAGAAGAAAATCCAACTGGAAAAAGGTGAACCTGCTCAACAGCAGGGGAATATTGCATCCGGAGATACTGTCGATATCTGGACAAGAAGTAATCTGGCTTTGTTAAACGAATTACCCGCATTTAGTCACTCATTTGCCGAAATTCGTGCTAATGAGAGTTTTCAGTTGAATGACCAGTATAAGTTTACAGCCAATGTCCGTAACCTTAGAAGTTCAGGGAACTTCTCACCCAAAATGGTGCTGACTGTTTGCTATACCAATGACTCTACTCAGACTGTTAGCAGAAACATCAACAACAGTTCGCGTGTAGAGTTGCAACTGAAAACATCATCAAGCCGCAAGGTTGATAAAGTAATTGCCGGATTTACACAAAACGGTTCAGGTCTGGTAATGATTGAAAATATATCATTGCTTCGTATTCACGAAAAGAAGAAACCTTAAATATTCAGTCCTCAGAATTAAGACTGAAGTAACCAAGAAAATAAGCACTAACTGTAACATGACCACATGATATGGGATTACGATTTTTAAGCCTTGCCAGCGGGAGTAGTGGGAATTGCTATTACCTTGGAAATAAAGAATATGGCATTTTGATTGACGCTGGAATAGGGGTAAGGACTATAAAAAAAGCACTGAAGGATAAAGATATACCGTTTGAATCAATAGTTGCATTGTTTATTACGCATGATCATGCCGACCATATCAAATCGGCAGGTGTACTGGGTGAAAAATACTACATTCCCGTTTATTCTACCGAGGAAATTCATGTAGGGATGAATAAGAACTACTCGATGACGGAGAAGATTTATCAGTCTAAGCGGCTGATTACTAAAAATGAGGCTGTTGAGCTGCGTGATTTCAGGATAACGCCATTTGAAGTTCCTCATGACGGAACGGATAATGTTGGCTACTTTATCCAGTATAACGGTCAGAATTTCGTTTTTGCAACTGATTTGGGACATATCCCAACTGATGTGGCGATGTACCTGTCGCAGGCAAACTATCTGGTACTCGAGGCCAACTATGATACGGAAATGCTTAAAAATGGCCGCTATTCGCCTTTTTTGAAACAACGAGTGGCAAGTAATAACGGGCACATGTCGAATCACGATACGGCTGACTTTCTGGCAACCGTTTATGATGAAAAACTGAAATATGTTTTTCTTTGCCACCTGAGTCAGGATAACAACCATCCGGAATTGGCCTACAAGACGATAGAATATCGTTTAAACCAGAATAATATTAAGGTCGGAAAAGACCTTCAACTGACAGTTCTAAAGCGGACAACGCCTTCAGAACTTTATGAGTTCTAAAATACAAAAGCAGCGCATCTTCAGAAATTTGAAAATGCGCTGTTTTTGTTTATGCTTCCTTCTCTACTTCAACTTCCGGATAAAGTTGCTGCATCAGGTTATCCTTATAAATCTTGCCAATGGTGATCTTTCTTCCGGCAATGGAAATCAGGTTGCCTTCAATCACTTCAATCGACTTCAAAGCGATAATATAGGACTTATGCACCCGGCAAAAAAGATTGGCCGGTAGTTCTTCTTCCAGCTTTTTTAAAGAATAATAGGCTGTTATTTTCCTCGTAGTTAGGTGAAAGGTCACGTATTCACTTTGTCCTTCAATAAATATCAGCTCTGAGAAATTGATCCTGTACATTTTGTGATCTGCCCGCACCATCAGAAAATCCTTTTCTGCATGAAGAGGAGATTCAGCTATTGGAGGAGTAGTTGTTTGAATTTCAGTCTTTTCTGTATTCTTCATACGGAGTCGTTCTATTGCTTTGTTGGCTGCCTGGAAGAAACGTGGAAATGCAATCGGTTTCAACAAATAATCAATCGCTTCCAACTCATAACTTTCCAATGCAAATTCAGAATATGCAGTCGTGAATATAACTGCAGGTCGATTCTTAAGCATTTTTATTAGCTCCAGACCTGTCAAGTCCGGCATATGTATATCACTGAAAATCAAATCTACACTCTCATTCTTCAGGAATTCCAGTGCTTCGAATGCATTAGAACACGTTCCTACAAGTGTCAGATCAGGGATTTTTTGGACGTAATCACTTAACAGCTTGCGAGCCAGGTGCTCGTCGTCAATTATTAAAGTTCTTAATTGGGACATATTCAAAGTATGATATTTATTTCCTTAAACAACTAATTTTCAGATGAACTCATATTAAGCAAAAGCTTGACCCGGAATAAACCGTCACTTTTATCAATTTCCAAAGAATGACTGCCCGGAAAGAGTAAGTCAAGCCTTTTCCTGACATTATTAATGCCGATACCACCACGTTGCGGAGAGTCGCTTATCGGTTTCTGTGCAGGAATCGTATTTTCAGCAATAAACAAAAGTCCATCGTTATTCTCTGATAACGTAATAGTTATACTCGAATTTGGATTCTGGTCTATCCGACTATGTTTGAAACAGTTTTCCACAAAGGGCTGGAAAAGCATGGGTGGTAGCTGAATCTGTGTGTTGTGAATTGATTTATTGAAAACCACATTCAT
>JAUZOF010000254.1 GCA_030706585.1 Bacteroidota bacterium | reverse complement strand
TAATTCACGTTGTTGCGATAATCCACCAATGCTTCGATGTCATTCTTATTCGAACCGTTGATGCGGGGCATACGGCTGTGGTGGTGCGCCAAAAGATTGTGGTGATACGAAGCGTATTGTCCGCCCCACTGGGCTGCATAGCCACGAGCTCCTTTTTTATGAATGGAGCTATAGAGTGACTCACTGATAATACACCACTGAACTGACAGAAACTTACTGCTTGAGAAGTGTGTGGTTTCCTCAATCGCCCAGCTCATGGAGCAGTGATCGACAATAAAGTTCTCACTATTTTCAAAACGCAATGCCGAAACCTCCGCGTTCTTCTCATCGCCGGGGCGGAAACGCATATAACGCACGATTACATTCTTGCTTCCCGAAAGGTTGATGGTTCCTCCACGGATACAAATTCCATCGCCCGGAGCGGTCTGTCCGGCAATGGTCATGTTGGGACGGTTGGAACGGATTTCACTGGTGGAAAGACTGATGACTCCCGATACCTTGAAAACAATGGTAATCGGATCCGTGCCTTCGGTCTTTAATGCGGCACGAAAACTTCCGGGAATGATTTTCCCCTGCGCATCGAGGTCTTTCAGCGTGGTTACCTCCACTACACGGCCGCCACGACCGCCTGAAGCATATTTCCCGTAACCTTCGGCACCGGGAAAAGCGAGTTGCTGAGCATTGGCCAATCCATTATGGCCGAATATCAGAGCAAAAAAAAACAGGAATAAAAAAGGGCTTTTTAGTTTCATAATGTAATAGCATTACTTGGTCTTAGAATAATAAGAAAAGTTCTATTATTAAAACAGTTCAGGCCAAAAGTAGCTTTGCCTGAACTGTTTTTTCATGGAATTTAGCATTCCGATTTATCTTTTGAACATTAGTTTTTCTCTGTCTTTAACCCCTTGATGTAATAAACCGACATCGGGTCTGAATCTCCGGCATTCGGCACATCATAAGTCTGGTCAGCCGGGGTATCGGGAGTCGGGAAACGACGAATATCTCCGGTGCGGAACTGAATACGTTTTACCGAAGCAACAGGAGCGAAGAATATTCGTGTACCGCCTTTGCCATTTACATCAATGGTATAACTGCGAGTCGTCACATCCAGTTTGACTTTGACATTGTAAGTTTCACCCGGCTCATATTTCATCACAGTAGAATACCTGGAACCGGTTTTAGTGATGATTGCACCATCGGCATCAAAGGTAATGCGGATAGGAGCTGTACCTTTTTCATCCAGAAACTCAATCTGCAACGTGCCTTTATCGTTTTGCATCGGCACTACGCTGAATTCCGCCGTCATCTGTTTGGCTTCAGGGAAAAGACGTTCCACTTTGGCAAAGTCAAATTTATCCCAGTCTTTCAGGGCAAGACATTTGCCAAATTTATCGGTCTGCTCAATCTTTACCGGAGCCATTACCGGGCTGTAAATGTTCCATTTATCCAGCTCATGACCGACAGGCATTTGAGCGAAGTTATCATTAACCGGCTGCAATTCGGAGTCTGTAACAGGTACGGGAATCGATGAAACCCAAATATCTTCCTTATTTACGCTATAAGTTACCCACATGTTTCCGTCGGGAGGAGTACCATTACCCTCTACAATTCCACGAGTATATTGCGGTCCGTACGATTTGTAGTTACCGCCGTAACGCATGGGAGTGATTTCACCATGCACCAGCAACAGGTTTGTGTAATCCAGTCCATCCTGACTGACCGAAACAGCCAATGGCCAGCGGTATTCCGAAGGGTTGTAAACGGTAGCGTATTTGCCATCGGAGGTACGTTGTCCCCAAATTTTTGCATTGCTGGTCACGACCCCGGGAGCACGACGAGCATCCTGAGGCCAGGGTTTATTGACATCGTCGATTATCATGGTCAATCCATGTTTCCACAAACCCACAACTCTGTTATCAGGCAAATGGTAAAAGCAGAAAGCTTTGTACGGTTTCTTCACCGAGATAAGCGGATCATTCCGGTCACTCTCCTCTACCCATTGCTGCACCATCAGCTTATTGCCCAACAGCTCGTTGCAGGCAGCTACAAAACCTTTGTCTTTGCTTTTGGTGAAATACGGATATAAGGTATTATTCTCGTTGAAATTCGGATTGTAATGGATAAAATAAATCGGACCAAATGAACCGTCTTTCTTTATTTCACGAATAACACGTCCCAACCCGTTTCCGTCATTGGGATCGTCTTTCTCATTCAACACAAACGAATAAAATCCCAACGCGAACAAGCGGTTGCTTTTAGAGACATAAAATCCCATGCGCTGGTGCATCACCCCGTACATGTCTTTAGTTTCGCCTTCCTCTCCTGACTTTTTCAGGCCATCGGGAAGTTTATATTTTGGGAAAACAGCTTCCGGAGCGCTCCAGTTGTAACCATCGGGTGATGTTTGCAACATGGTCTGGCAGGGAGGAATATGCTCTCCTACCGGATTGCTGATGTATTCGAGATAAAACTTGTTATTCCAATAAGCCAGCATCGGTTGGTGATTGTAAGTCCAGCCATTGCCGTTGGATTTATCCGGATGCTCGCGGTTTGCGCGCATGGTCTGGATATTATGCACACCAATAGCCGGACAAAGCTGCCCATGATGGTAATCAATGTTTGACAAAGTCTTACCGCTGTAATGCACTGACTCCTGCGCCGTCAAAACTGCAAGCGACAGTGATAATGCTGATAATATGATTAGCTTTTTCATTCGTTTTTGATGTAATTCATTCCCTCAATCCCTCAATCCTTTAAGCACCTTCTCATCCACAATCAGAATTGTCCCATGTTTATGACCTTCCGGCACGGATATTTTATCATTAATATCAGTAAACGTTTTGAAATCACGGGTACGGATGGCACCGTATCGCTTATTCTTATAGTCATCAAAATAGATCAGGTAATCCTTACCCACTTTAGCACAGTTAGGACCTTCTGTCAGGAAGCCGGTCAGACGGGGAGACGGATTCGTCCAGGGGCCGAGCGGCGTTTTTCCAAAGCAGACAAATATATTCCGGTTGGGGCGGGTATTGTCTTTTACGACCTGTACATAATCGCCCTTTCCCCGCTTAACTATCATCGCGTCAATGACACTAAAGCCGGGGTCATAAAATAAGGCAGCCGGTGTAAACGTCTTAAAATCCTTGGTTTTGGTATAATAGAGGCGGTGGTTGTTGTTTTCCTCCTCCTGCCCTTTGGCAAAACGGAACGGGATGGTCGTAGCCCACACAATGATATACTCTTTCTTCTCATCATCATAGAAAATCTCCGGTGCCCATACGTTGACCGCATCTGGCTCATGCATCATTACGGGAATTTCCCGCTGTGCCGACCAATGTACCAAATCCTTCGAACTCGCATATCCGAATGTGCGGTCACCTTTCCAGCCACAAGTCCATACCAGATGAAAAGTACCATCCGGCCCCTGCACCATGGAAGGGTCACGCATGATTTTCTTTTCACCCACTTCCGGTTTCAGGAAGATTTTACCTAAATCCGTCCATTTATAGCCGTCGTAGCTGTACAACAGACGCAAACCTTCCGTTGCCGGTTCATTGAATGAAGTGAATAGGTAAACCTTTTTAGCTGAAAGGGAAATTCCAATCAGAAAAAAGAGTAGTAAGGTTAATGTGTATTTCTTCATATAAGAGACCCCACCCCGACCCTCCCCAAAGGGGAGAGAGTCTGCAGGGAAAAAGATAGTTTGTACAAATTTGAGACGCCCTCTATCACCCCTCCTTCGGAGGGGTCGGGGTCGTTCTATTTCACAGAATCCAATATCAACACCCAGTCATTACCGCTTTTCGGAGTGCCCGGGGTTTTAAACTGTTTGATTCCCTTGTTGGCAAATGTTCCGATCTCCCAGGTTTTACCGGTGCGCGGATTAAACCAGGTAGCTTTTACCTGAGCACCTTCGATTTTACCGAGATTCAGCGTCATCGGTTTACCATTGTAAGTATAGACAAATGCGTAGTCTTTACCGCGGGTAGCCACCTGGTAGTTGTATTTTACACCCGGTTGTTTTGCAATGATGCTTTGGTCTGGAACCCGCTCGAAGTAAGGACGAGAAAGCATTAAATCTTTCAGGTGAACCATTTGGAATGAACCCGGAGCATCAATTGTCTTTTTCCAGAATACCTTGGCTCCGAAAGCAGCCTCCTTGTCTCCCTCCTGATAAAATTGCATGATGGAATTCTCTCCATAAGTGAAACCACAACCACCGGCAAATACAGACCAGTAAGCATAACGACGGACATCATCAGCCGTCCAGCGCGGTTGCTTAAAATCATGAAGTCCCTGAACGATATTTTCATACGAAGGCTCTCCATCGAAAGATGGCTTCGCTGGTTTCTTTGCCAAATCTTCCACCATGTAGCGCCAGTTGTCTTCACCGTAACGTTTGGTTTTGGAATCATCCTGGTCATAGCGACGGTGACCCGACTGGAACATATTGAAATCCAGCCACGATTCGTTATGGAACCAGCGTGAAGAGGTCGTTCTACCACGAGGGTGGAACGTAATCAGGTGGTTAGGGTCATTGGCACGAAGAGTTTTTCCAATGGTATTCCACACCTTAATAGAATCACTTCCGGCAATGTCACCACCATTCAACCAGATTACATTATTGCGGTCTTTGTATCTTTGCGCCAGAAACTCAGAATAGACTTTAGCTTGTGCGGCTGTTACTAAACCCGATTTCACAGGCGTTCCCCACACAGGAACCATTCCAACATACATATGTTTTTGGGCTGCCAGATCTACGATGTAATCCACATGATCCCAGTAGTCGTATTGAGCTGCGTCATTCGGATTATTTCCGGGTGTAACCAATGGTTTAGCCACATTCTTATTGACCAATGCTGAATCTCCATAGAAATTCTTTGCGCCTACAGTGTGTAACACCATTACCTGAATAACATTAAAACCCTTCTTGCGACGGTCTTCCAGATATTTCTCCGCCTCTTCACGATTCAGTTTGGCAAAAAGTAACCAACCGGTATCGCCCAGGTAGAAAAACGGTTTGCCATTTGCCTGAACGAAATAACGTCCGTTCGAAGAAATGGTCAGTTTTCCCAATACATCGGGAGAATCTTTTTCAGCAGCACGGCTGAATCCTAATTGAGTAAAAAGTATTACTACTATTATCCAAAAGGCTTTCTTTGTCATATGTATTATATTTGATTTTCTAGTTATGTATAAGCAAAGGAGTCGCACTGAGCGCCCCCTTCGCTATAAATCTATTTTTTCGAAATCCAGACCACTACATCACCTTCCTGCGGAACAGTCAGATTGACTACAGCTCCTCCGAAAACGGATTGTGTAGCTTTAGCTACCTGACCATCTTCAGGATTTATCCAGCGAACAGTAAATTTACCTTTGCTTGCTGATAAGTCTATCGAAATGGTTTTTCCGGCAGCTGCATACACAATGTATCCGGTAGAGGCTTCACCTAATGCGTATTGCTTTTCCGGATTTCCTGGTAATGATACGATATTCATTTTACCAGCATCAGCCAGAAACTGAGACGGGACTTCAGGCAATGCCGCCATTGAACCACCAGCCATAAAGGCTCCCCAGGCTGCCTGGGGATAGCTGATTGCAGAATATGAAACTGCTTTTCCGGGGAATTTAGCACGATACTCTTTCACCGCACGATACACTTCAGGGAAGGTACTGTTACCATATTTATCCAGACGCATGTGCTGGCGTGGCGCCAGGTTCTGACCACCTTTGGGCTCGTAAACACCACCTTTATCCTTGTACCACCAGTAGCGAATGTCGATCAGATCAACAACTGCCGCACACTTGGGATCAGCAAGAATGGAATCCTGCACATCTTTTGTGGTGCTCAGAGCCACAATCACCTTCTTGCTGGTCTCTTTCTCCCATTCGTTAATGACTTCCAGCCAGAATTTCACAAAATGAGCCGGGCCTGTGTATTCGGCACTCACCATATGAACCACCCCGTTATTGTCTTTGTAATTATTCAGACATTGACGAATGTAAGCCCGATGCAATTCCCGGCGAACCGGATGATTTACATCGTAAAACAGGTGCGCCTGAAAGATCCGTTTATCGCCGGCAAATGGCGGCGGTTCGGGAAATCCGGTCTGGTTGACGTTGTTTGCAGTGCGCCAGGGAGAATCTACCCAGTGCGCTCCGGCCTCGATGATATTGTGCTGGAAATAGTGTTGGTTCACCAAAACCAGTCCTTTTCGGTCAGCCAAATCGGCAAAACGTTTCATGCGCAACCAGTACCACTGATCGTATTTGGTCAAATCATATTTACTCATGCCGTCCCACGCCAGATCCTTTCCGGTACGGGCAAATGGCAGTTCGTAGAAAGGAGGCCACACTTCTCCATCCATGCGGCGGATGCGCTCGTGGTCGTCACGGCGACGGTCGTACCACAACGGATAGTTGTGTTCAAATATATTGGTATGAGAAGCCA
Organism: Bacteroidota bacterium; assembly: GCA_030706585.1. Lineage (GTDB taxonomy): Bacteria > Bacteroidota > Bacteroidia > Bacteroidales > UBA7332 > CAXXIC01. Next base: position 44 of record JAUZOF010000254.1, on the reverse strand, counting down.
CCAATGAATCGGTCATTTCGTCGAGGTCTTCGGTCAGGCCTTTA
>JAUZOF010000253.1 GCA_030706585.1 Bacteroidota bacterium | reverse complement strand
TTGTTGTGTAATCTGCTGACCTCTTTCCCCGGTCACGTAGGTATCCTGCCATTGAATGCCATTACTCCGATACTGGGAGCGCCGGTGGTGCTCTATGTCTTACTCAGCCGGAAGAAATTTCAGCAAATCCATTAACCTGACGCCTTATGAATACTCCTATTCTTCAACTGGAAAACCTGACGATTGGGTATGTCAACCAGCGTCCGCATAAAGTGGTACATGCCGGCATAAACCTTTCCCTGAAAAATGGTGAACTGACCTGTCTGCTCGGAACTAACGGTGCAGGTAAATCGACCTTGTTGAAAACGCTTTCGGGATTTCAGATGGGTGTAGAAGGTAAAGTGTTTCTGGAAGGGGAGGAGATTCATTTTATTTCGAAGAAAAAACTGGCCCGCAAGCTCAGTGTTGTCCTCACGGATAGCATTGCTGCCGGGAATCTGACCGTCTATGAAGTAGTCTCGTTTGGCCGTTACGTCTATTCCGATTTCTTCGGACGGCTCTCTGCCAAAGATGACGAGATGATCCGATATGCGCTCGATTGTGTGGGCATTGCCCATTTTGCCCAACGAAACATCAGTGAACTGAGCGATGGCGAGCGTCAGAAGGTGATGATCGCTAAAGCGATTGCCCAGGAGACTCCGTTGATCCTGTTGGATGAACCGACCGCTTTCCTGGACCTACCTTCGCGCGTGGAGATTATGATATTGCTTCGTAAACTCAGTGCGGAGAATGGTAAGACCATCCTGCTTTCGACTCACGACCTCGATTTGGCATTGCAGTTGGCCGATAAAATCTGGTTGATGGCCAAGAATCGGGAGATTGTGAGTGGGGCACCTGAAGATTTAGCTTTGTCAGGCATGTTCAATTCTTTCTTTGACAAGGAAAGCCTAACCTTTGATTTAAATACAGGTACTTTTTTGTTGAATAGCCAGTCTGAACGGAAAATACAGCTGTACGTGGAGGGTGTAACACGCATATGGCTGGAAAAAGCGTTGATAAGAAAAGGCTACCAGGTGTCAGATGAGGCGGAACTAAAGATAATCCATGAAAAGGGAGGTTACCGAATAGATTGCCGGGAAAAGAAAGAACCATTTGCGACCATAGAGTCGCTGCTAAATCATTTGGAGACGATATAAAAATCGAAAGCGCGGGAAGATACATGACCTTCACCGCGCCTTCTGTCGAAACCCCTTAAATATTTTTCACTCTTCCAGTAGTTTTTTTGCGTCCACAAACTGGGCGATACCTTTAGCCACATTTTTAGCTTCTTTCATCGCCAACACTACGGTTTGCGGTGTATGCACAACGTCTCCTCCGGCGAAAATACCCTTGCGGGTGGTCATGCCGTAAGGTTTTTCCTTAATCACCACATATCCGGCTTCGTTGACCTCAATGCCCGAAGTTGTCGATACAATGCGGTTGGCAGGACGTGAACCGATGGCAATCAGCACAACATCCATCGGGATAATCTTTTCGCCATCTGGAGTTGACAGCCTGATTTCCTTTAGTTTTCCTCTTTTCCCGATTAATTCCAGTGTGCTGGTATTCCACATAAACTGGACGCCTTCCTCCACGGCCTCTTCATACTCAGTGCGCAGAGCCGGAATCTCGCTTTCTGTCCGGTGATAGATAACCGTCACGTTTTGTGCTCCCATGCGTAATGCCGTGCGGGCAGCATCCATGGCAACGTTTCCCGCACCAATAATGCAGACGTTATCGTTAACTTTCAATGGCACTTCCTGTCGGCCCAAACTTCCATCCTGAAAAAGACTCACCGTACGAAGGAAATAGGAGGACTGAACCACTCCCCGCAAATCGCATCCCGGCACCTCGAGTTTTTTGGGAAGTGCGGTTCCTGTACCCACAAAGACGGCGTCAAAGCCACGTTCAACCATTTCGTCAATAGTAATATCGCGGCCCACCATGCAATTGGTGATAAAGGTTACGCCCAGGCTCTCGATTTTCCGAATCTCACGACGCACAACATCTTTGGGCAGACGGTATTTAGGAATGCCATACAGAAGCACGCCGCCCAATTCTTTTTCGCCTTCGTAAATCACAACGTTGAATCCCTGACGTGCAAGGTCGCCGGCTACAGTCAGCCCGGCAGGCCCGGAACCAATAATGGCGACTTTGCCCCGTACCTTGGGCGCTATATTTTCGCGGATGAGCCCCATGTCGCTATCGAAGTCTGCGATAAAGCGTTCCAGCTTGCCCACACGGATTTTGGCATCCTTCTTGTTGAGGATGCAATGGCCTTCGCACTGCTTTTCGTGCGGACAAACACGTCCGCAGATGGCCGGCAGGTTACTTTTTTCATTGATGATCTGCATGGCATTGCCGATGTTTCCCATCGACAATTGTTGTATGAAGCCGGGGATATTGTGTTCGATCGGACAACCCTTAACGCACACTGGATTCTTGCAGTTGAGGCAGCGTTTGGCCGCGTCAATGGCTTCCCGGGCGGTAAAGCCTTCGCTGATTTCGTCAAAACGAAGTTCTTTTGATTCGCTCATACCTGTCAGATTTAAGATATAGATAATTTGATTAGTGTAGTAAAATGCAATGTTGAGATTGCAAATATACATACAAAATGCAATCTGTATATTGCAAAAAACAGTCTAAGTTACTTATTTAACTTATTGTTCCGTTTTATGTAAATGAAAGAGAATCAATGAAGAATCAAAGGAAGTCTTTCAATAAAACAGAAAAGCGGCCAACCGCAAAATCTGCAGCTGGCCGCTTCTATGATGAGTATAGTCAGTAGGTTATTTAATCACTACTTTCTGGATTTTTGAACCGGTTGCATTGGTTGCTTTAACGATATAGATACCGGTAGCAAGGTCACTGGTAGAGATTGTCTGAACGTCAGTAACCGATTTTACAGCTTTGCCTGAAATATTGATGATCTCAGCATTTGCAGCTTCTGACAGCTGGATCTTTCCATCCAGAACTGTAATAGTTATACCTTTTGATTTTGCTGAATTTACAGCTGCAGTTACATCGTAATACCATCTTGGGTCTCCTGCGCTGTTTTTAGCAGTAAAATTAGCGTCTTTAATTTTGTAGCTAATTCCGGTATTTACGAAAGAAGAACCAGGAGTTGAGGTAGATGGACTGGTAAACAGATCTGTAGATGCGCCAGTATATGCTGTGAAGGCACCGGTTAATCCAGCAGTTGCTGTCGGAGCAGTTGCAAGCCAATCGGTAGTGTTGTACGTATTTGAAATGGTCAGAGTTCCTGCTGTTTTGATACTACCTGCCGTTGATAATGTTTTTCCCAGAATACAGTTGCTAATGGTAACAGGTACAACCTGGGTACTCAGGTCAACCAGGTATTTTGAGGCTGTTACAGACATTACATTATCAAAAGTACAATCGGAGATATCAACACTGGTAGTGTTTGTTTGTAGTAAGAATACATTCTGGCCAAAACCATAGAATGTAGATTTTCTTGCTTTAACGACACCCATAGAAGCCCCAACTTTATTGTTATATACAACTCCATAGTCGGCAAAGTTGCATATCTTACAATTATTTATTGTTATATTATTCGCTTTTTGATCGATAGTTGTATTGGTACTTTGAAAGCGAACCAATGAACGGAAAGTTGAAATATTACAATTATTGAATGTTACAGAGTCAAGAGTCGTAGCTGTTCCTGTTGCAACGTTGATAATATAGTTTGCTGTCGGGTCTGTAGTAGAACCTGTAAGAGTAAGGTTTTCAAATTTCAGGCTGGCCAGGTTGGCCGGAACCGCAAATGTTTTAACTGCTAATGTTGGCATAGAACCATCACCACGGAGAGTAACTTTTGTACCTGCAGCTAATTTTTTCAAAGCATTGATTGTGTTTGTTCCTTGCGGGTTGGTATAACCAGAAGGGATTACCACTACAATATTATTACCGGTGTATGTCCAGGTAGCAACACCAATAGAGTCCGTTGTATTAAGCGTTACAACATCCTGTGCGCTGGCTTTAGCCGCAAAAAAGAATGAAAAGGCAGAAAGAGCCAGAGTGAGTAAAGTTTTAGTTTTCATAAGCGATTATTATAAAGTTAATAATTGAAGTAATGCAAATGTAATTGGACGTGTATCGGGCAATGTTAGATTATTTGATATAAAAGGTGGAGAATTTGAGAATATGAATAACCCAATTTGAGATTCGTTGTTAATAGGGTTATATCTCTGCTATTCAGCATGTTTTTTGTGGTGTTTCTTCTTTTTGCTTTATCCATTATGCATTCAGCATAATAATCAATGCAGCTGCACAGAGAAAAAGAAAAATAAGCGCAAGGACGAGTCGGATATTGATATTTTTCATTGATCAATCTTTTTGATGGAATTTTATTCGAAGTATGTTTGAATCTAGTAGCCAAGCTCCTTCAACCAGCTATCCAGTACCGGCATCCAGAGTTGTGTTGAAATCGGATTATGGGTAAGTGCAATAGCATGTTTCCCATGCGGGAAGATGTGCAGTGATGCATTTATCCCCTTTTCACGCAGTGCAGTGTAAAAGAAAACACTGTTTAATGAGGGAACTGCCGTATCGTCATTTGCATGCATAAGCAGGGTAGGAGGAGTTTTCTCCGTGACATGCAAATGGGTTGAGAAACGGTCAATCATCTCCTTTGTAGCATCTTTGCCCAGAAGGTTTTCCCTGGAGCCTTTATGCGCAAAAGGGTCTGCCAGCGTGATGACCGGTGATAGCAGTATCATAAAATCAGGTGTAAAGGAGTATTTATAAACCGTATCTTTCACCTCGGTGTAATCTTCTGTATAAACACCCAAAGATGAGGCAAGATGACCTCCGGCTGATGTGCCGAATACTCCAACCTTATGAGGATCAATATTATATTGCGGAGCCAAAGCCCGAATCATTTTTATAGCGCGTTGACCATCCTGCAGCGGGCCAATTTCACGTTGTTTCAGGTCAGGACTGATGGGCAGTCGATATTTCAGGACAAAAGCCGTGCCGCCCAGCGTATTGATGTATTTGGCCAATTGGGAGCCGCTTACGACGTGCGCCAGACGTGCATATCCACCACCGGGAATAATCAGTACGGCAAAGTTGCGGTTTTCTTCCTTCGAAGGAGTGTACACTTCGATATTCGGATTGGCCACCACATACTGACGCTCATTGGCAATGCTGTCTTTGATTTTGATCCCTTTGCTGTTGGGCATTTGCTTTTTGGGCCAAAGTGGAATGACCTGTTGCGCCTGAAGGATTCCGGAAAAGAAAACTACAGATAGAATGAGAAGCGGATATTTCATGCGTTATTAATTATTTTTATTCTGGCTACACATGGATCCGATAGGTATCGGTATCGCATATATTGCTATGCTCGTTTCGTAGTACGTTAGATTCTGTAATACAAAAATAGATACCTCTCCTCCCGCAAAGGTTTATTTATTGATATATAAAGTGTATTTATTGATAGGTGTAGTATTAGGAAATAAAAATCCCCCGGTCGGGTAAACCGGGGGATGAATGAATGTATGAAAAGAAATGAATTATTTGTTGTTTACTTTCAGTACCGTTGTTTCGTTGTTTGAAATCACGCGAACGATTGCGTAGCTTTCACTTAATGGAAGTGCAACCGTAGATGTTGTTGCTTTTTGGCTTACGAGCATTTTTCCGTTGATAGCATAGATTTCCAACTTACATGGTGCAGGAAGGTTTGACAAATGCAAAATGTCATTCTTGCTGTATGCAATTACCTTTTGCTCTGATGCGTTTATTGAGCCGGTAGGCACAGAGCTAAATGTGTAAGCATTTGAAGTCGCACTCAATCCGCCCATTTCGTTGGCAGCGCGTACTGTATATGTGCCAGATGTTACTGACGAAGGGATGGTGTAGTTATTGGCAGTCGTAAATGTAACGAATACACCATCTTTAAATACCGCCCAGCACAAAACATAGTTGTTATCTGCCCAACTGATTGAGCTTCCATTGCCGGAAATTACCGGAGTTGCAGCAGCGTCTGTATAAAGTTTAGGCTGCCAGGTGTCAGTTCCGCCAAGTACATTTTCAATTGTGTACTGAGCTGCCTGAGTTGATGTAAGAGTAGGAGTAACAGGCGTGCTTACACTGTTGTATGTATAAGTGGTCATACGTGAGCTTAAGTCAACTAAAGATCCTGATGAAGTTGTACTGTTGTATTCAGCAAATACTGAAGGAGGAGTTGATCCCATTGTAGTCCAACCGGCTGCACTTGGCAGGATATTCATTTTGGTATTGATGTAAACCGATTTTGGAGAGTTCTGCCATGGACGTCCCAGGTAATAGTTTCCATTATTCGTTGATGGACCGTCAATAGTACAATTATTGAATACATATCCCCAGTTGGTAGAAGTTGCAGGAGCAGTGATTACGCTTCCGGCTCTGTTTTCTACATAAAGAAGACATTCGTTGAAGAAAATATCTCCACCACCGCAGATAAAGTCAACTACTCCATGGATTTCACTGTTTTCGAAATATGAACGGATAGAACCACCGCTGTAGTA
>JAUZOF010000252.1 GCA_030706585.1 Bacteroidota bacterium | reverse complement strand
TAACAGGTTTTCAAAACCTGTTAGGTCTTCTTTAATTCAGGTTATCCACCTTTATCAAAAACTCTTTCAGATCATTAAGTTCAAAATGAGGCTTAGAATAATCTATAGAGACCGGAACATCTGGAAGAATACCCTGGTCTTTTCGCGCCCCGAAAGGAAACTTCCAAAGTGTATTCGACACCTGATAAAGAATTTTGCTATTGGGCAACTGGTGAACAGGAGCATAAACATAAGCAGCCGTAGTTCCTCCGGTCTCTTCACCGATGACTTTCCCCCGACCGCTGAACTTAAACCAGGCCGACACGCCTACAGCCGCCGAATAAGTGTAACCGCTCTGAATCAGATAAACGTTGCCATCAAAACCGTCGGTAATCATATTGGTGCATTGAGGAACCGGTATGGTGTCTAACTTTGCCCGGTCAGGCACCTTTTTGTACATCACCGATTGCCAGTTGCGTGCCTGATGGTTCAGCTTATTGTACAAAAGGGAATTCACCTCATCGCCTCCGCCTCCGCCATTGCGGGAAACATCGATAAACAGATTCCGGATTCCCTTCTCTTTGATGTCATTGAAGCTATTAACCAGAAAAGCGTCCAGGTCTTTTATACCTTCTTCATTCATCGGGCAGGTATTGTATTCAATCAAGGCGATAGATTCCTTCTCGAAAGAGCGGTATTGGAATTTCTCGTTCCGGTCGTAGTATCGTGTGTTGCCGGCCAACAGATTCTGAGCAGTAATCCCCTGTTCGATGGTGTTGGCTTTCATTCCTGACTGATGCCAACGGGTTTCGTATTCAAACCAGGGTCCCTGGATATTGAGGATTCCATGCAGAATGAGTCCAAAATTGCTTTGCACATTCCAGTCGTTCATCTTCTGCTTTTCATAGTTTGTGGTTTGGCCCAATTGGGTAAGGATTTCACCGGCCGGAATACGGTTAATCGAGAGAACTTCTATCTTCGAAGAATCATTTTGGCCAAAAGACAAGAAGAGTTTCCCATTTTCTACGCGTACCTGATGGGGAAAGAAGAACCCACCGGCTTTTAAATAGCTCAGGGTTTGACGGCAATTGACGATCGGATTGATGTTCGTATGTCCGTCAAAAAGTTTATTCAGGCGGATCATCCGGCTAAAGAACTCGCGGTACGGCAGGGGCTGGCTAATTGACTGCCGCAATTTGGCCACTTCCTGATTGAATTTTTCCTTCGTGGTATAGGCATACATGTCCGGGTGATTGTTAGCCAGGGTTTTAATCAACTCGTCCAGATCGGCTTTCATTTCTGCGGGTGAAAGCGTTTCTTTATTGATGGCAAATATGTTTTCAGCCGGTTTCATAGCCCAGACTCCGGCGGTATGATCATCCGCTTGTTTAAGTTGCATCAGGGTATCGCCGGTTGCCGGGAGCAAAGCCTGACCGTTCAGCTTGGAATAAAATGCACGGAAATGGCCGAACTCCTTCACCGTCCAGAGCTGGGCATCGGTCTCTTTGTTATCCTCCTGAACGATCAATGCCTTTTTAGAGGATTCGTCCAATGCCACAGTAATGGCTTTTCGGTTGTGTTCGGAAATGATTTTGTAGTAATCCCCCTCTTTTTTAAGCGACCAATGCTGGTTGGGGCCTTCATTGCGGGCATAGAGAATGAGTTCCCTGCCATTCACTCCTGAACCATTAGGTATGTCGATACATTTTCCGGATGGAAACGCTACTAACGAATAATTTTCTGAACTCTTGACAGGCTCTTTTACAGAACTGATCTTTCTGACAACCCGCAATTGCACCGTGTCGCAACGGTTATTTTTATCCCTGATTGTGAAATGCAACTGGTTGCTTTGGTTATCACTGTTTAGCTTTCCCTGAAAACCAATCAATCCCCCCGCTTTGACCGTATCGCCCAGATGCAGGGAGAGGGCTATTGTTCCCAGATGTGCATATTGTGTGGTTTCGCCATCGGTATGTTTCAGTTCGACCACTGCACCCTCTTTCTCATTGCGGTTTAGCACAGTGACCACACCCTCGCGGGCAGAGAGTACCTCTGCGGTAAATGCGCCATCGTCGATACGGAAACGGATGCCGTCACTCAAGTTACCGGGCAACACCTTTGCTTTTCCGAAATAAGGAAGCCGGTATTTGGACGCGGGAAGATTCTCATTCGTTCTATTGATGGGAGTGGATTGTCCAGGAAGTTTGTTTTCTTTCAAAGAGAAGCGGATGGGAAGCGTAAAATACATCGCCACATTCTCACCCTTGTTCTGAGCGGGAATCCATCGGGGCATGGATTTTACCACCCGGACAGCCTCTGCATCCAATGCCGGATGGAGCCCCCGTACAACCGAAATATCCCCGATATTACCCTCTTTGTCCACAACAAATTTGGTAATTACCGTTCCCTGGATCCCTTTCTCTGCCGCTTCAAAAGGATAACGTACCGACTGGTAAAGGAACTTCATCATCGCATCCAGCCCTCCGGGGAACGATGCGATTTTTTCGGCAATTAATAGCGGCTTATCGTCTTTTGTGGTTTCGCTTTTAGTCGCGGAATTCGTTTGTGCCTGCCCCATGACCGGAGCCATCAATAGCACGACTGAGGTAAGAATTACAAGCATCTGTTTTTTTGTCCGCTTGCAGGACAATGTTTTTCTTTGATTCTTCATTTTGGTATGTGTATTTTTGAAGAAAGTTTTTCCCGAATCTGAATAGTTCCCTCTATTTACTCTTTTTCAATGTGGTCGTTGAGGCTCCACCCAGACATATTTTTTGCCATCAGGAGTGAATTTAATGTTGTCGGTATTGATTGCCGCGATCTGACTTTTCAACCTCTCAGCATCTTCAATCAACTGTTGGATTTTTTCGGAAGGTTTGAATATGGCAAAATAAGGAACCGGGATATAACCTTTACAGAAAAGATATTGAACCTCTTCGCAATCGAACTCCATCAGTAATCGGGCACAGAATTGAGCTTTTCGGGGAGCATTGGCAGTCTCGATGCAATATTTGATACATTTAGCATCTTTCTTGTTGGGATCAAGTCTGTCCATCATGTGGATTTGCGGTCTATCGGGATACTTTTCCATCAGTATCTTTTTATCCTTGCCCGGTTCGCCCTCTTTGGTTTCGCAATCACCAAAACGCATAAAAGCGCCCAGCAGGTAAGACAGTTTCTGCTTCTCCGTCTTCAGCATCTCTTGCCTCAGATCACCGGAATAAATGGTATCCCCTTTCAGTGTTTTATTCCAGGAAGGTTTGTAGTCGAAATACTTGTCAATAGCCGCAGATAAAGTCGAGGAATACAACTTCAGCCCTTTAGATGCGCCATTGTTTACGATGTAAATATCCGGATTATCGGCATGGAAAAGAGAGTCTATAAAGAGCACCGTTTTCAGATCTCCCTGACCATAAATATCTACCCGATGATAGTTGAAATCATCAACGCCAGGCTTGAATACCCGCTGGTACCCCATGTATTCATCCAGCATTCCTAAGAGAAAACTCTCTTTGTCATACTTTTCCGAATCAAATTGCGCTTTCGACAGCAAGCTGCAAACCAGAAATGCAGCAAGACATAAATAACGATTGAGATGGCTCATAATATTTTGTTTTAGATGTGTTTGAGTTTAATGGATTGTGTGTCTGTGGTTAGACCTAACAGGTTTTCAAAACCTGTTAGGTCTGAGTCGAATCATTTATCCGTCACCTTTACTATCCAGATGTTATGAACTTTCGGCACTATTGGGGATTTTACATCGCTTTCTTTCAGAGTGACTTTTTCAGGCGGGTATCTCCCAGCTATATCTCCATCCAATGGACCGACAAGATGGCCGGTGGTTCCTCCCAGATAATAGACACCATCAGACGAGCGTTCGCCATTAAACAGGCGTTCATCAGTCGGACTGCCCAATGTTTTCTCCCAGATAATTTCACCCTGAGCATTGATTTTTACCAACCAATAATCCCAGTTTCCCCTGTAGCCGGATTTTACATCTCCGTCAGATGAGCAAGTCGTACCCGCCAGTACAATAGTACCGTCTGTGCAAGGAATCAGACTGGCCATAGCATCAGCCTTGCTGCCACCGTAATACTTTTTCCATTGAAGCCGGAATTTTGAATCGACTTTCTGAACACAGAATTGACTCCACTTGCCGGGTTGGGAAGTCAGTTCATTGATTAAATATCCGCCATCCTTGCACGGTTGCATGTCTTTCACCGCACCCTGGGTAGAGTCACTGTAGCATTTTGTCCATTGTTGTTTCCCCTTGGAGTCGATTTTTATGAGTAAATCATGTGTCTTTCCATTTATTCCTGTTTTGTCATAGGCAACTGGCGTGAATGAATAACCTCCGAGTAGATATCCACCATCGGGCATTTGACGGACACAATTTAGATATTCGGCTTTCGGACTTCCATAGGTTTTTCGCCACTGTAGGTTCCCACCTGAATTGAATTTAAAGACAACAAAATCATATTTCGATATCACAAATCGAAGCCTATCCTGAGTGGTTTTAAATATCCTCGGAGCTGTTTTTTTATCATAAACAGGAGTGTAACCTCCAGCAATATAACCACCATCCTTCGTAAGCTGGAGTGTTTTTAGATTTTCCCATTCAACCGGATAACTTTTTTTCCATTCAACAATTCCGGTCGAATTTATTTTTGTCAAACAGATACGGCTGTCCGAATCTAATCTCAGATAAACGCTATCTTTATTTAGCGTTTTGTCAAATTCTGTCTGTTCGCTCAAGATAATATACCCGCCATCTGATGTTTGTCGGAGATCAACAAAAGAGTCGTCAATTTCATCTCCGTAACTCTTTTCCCATTCCATTTCTCCGTTGGAATTGAGCTTCACGATCCAGACCTCTTTACCTTTCACTTTGTGGGAAATCTTTTTGGCTGGAATCGAATCAGTGTAATAGTCGGAATCGTAATAACCGCCCCAGATACAGCCGCCGTCGCGGGTTGCACGGACGCACCCGAATTGATCGTATCGGGACTTAATGAAGGTCTTTTCCCAGACTATGCTTTGAGAAAGGACAGCGAGCGAACTCAGCCATAAAAGAAAGAAGAGTAGATTCTTCATTTGATTATTGAATTTTGATTTCTCAGACCTGACAGTCTATATCACTAAAACTTAATAGAGATATTCCTACAACTGAAGCTGACGGCAATGAAGTGGCTTCTCCACTGAAATTCCTTCGACTCCCTACAGAAATGGTCGGGAGTCTGCCTCCCTCGCATTTCCGGGTGCCTCTCTCGCATTTCCGGGTGCCTCCCTCGCATTTCTGCCTGCCGCTATCGCATTTCTGTATGGTTACTTCGCATTTCTGCGCGCCTCTCATGCATTTCTGCATGCCGACATTACATTTCTGCGGTCGGCAAGCATCACTTACACATCACCCCAATCACTCCTCTTTCAGTCACCGTCTCTGCACTGACATTCATCGCCTTGCAAGAGCCGTTATTGAAGAAGCTGATGTTCGCCTTACCGTTGGCATCCGTCTTTACATCGGGATTCCAGTAGAGGGTACGGCGGTAGTCTTTCTCGTCGGGGAGAAGGGCTTTTTCGTAATTGGGTTGGAAGAATTCTTTGATGTAGGCATATCCTGAAAATTTCGTTTGACGAATGCCTAAAAGAGAATTACGTAAATGCAGGTCTTTATAGGTGTAAATAAAAATGACGACTTCATGACCGGTAACTCCATGATAAACTAATGATGTTCCTTCTGTCTCATCTATGGTTAATGTTTCTATTTCGTTTGAATAAAACAGCCCTATATCTTCCGAATTGATCATGTGATCTCTTTTATCATTTGTCGCATAAGATATATTGTTTATGCAGAATATCACATCTTTGCCTTTATACTGAGCTCTTACACATTTGAGCATATCATTAATAAAGGTACTTTTCCCCGGGAGTTTAGCAGCAGCCTCAGGCGTTACTTCAGCTAAGTCAAGTTGATAGTTAAAGTACTGATTTTTTCTTGACAAAAAATCAAGCAAGGCAACTGGTTCATCTTCTCCTTTATCAATCATTTCGTCCATTGTTTTTTCCACGTCATAAACAATGTTTGCATTGCGCAAACTCTCACCTTCTCGTTTAAACGGCTTTTTTCCTTTTACTACCACCTCTTTCAGCCGGTGCGTTTTTTTGTCCATCGGGAGTTTCGCATTTTCCTTTAGGTCAACAAATGCAGCTTTTTCCGGGACAATCGTTTTTATAGTGTCCTCATTGAAGGAAATGGAATCCCGATGAACAACCACATTTTCGGGATTCTGTTTGTCCTGAAAGGAATAGCTTTTAAAATCAGGACTAATCATCCGGTCCAGAATGATATTGTTTTCCTTTCGCTTTCCATTCTCTTTGGTTTGCAACGTCAGTTTGGCCTTTCCTCTGAATTCATTTAAGGCAAAATTGAATTTACCTTCATCGTCTGTCATGCAGGTACCCCGCTGGCTGGTGCTGTCGGGCAAGGTCATAAACATCAGCACCTCCACATTCGGTTTGGGCTTTTTCTTGGATAATGACAGGACTCGCCC
>JAUZOF010000251.1 GCA_030706585.1 Bacteroidota bacterium | reverse complement strand
TGAACTACTAGCCCATATCATCAGGGCAGTACGCTGGAAAATGTTGATAAATCTGCTGGGAGCCAAGCCGTCAATCAAAACACTTACCAATTCCGTTTTTATTAATTTCGGAGGAAATCTGGTACTTCCACGGTTAGGGGAAGTTTCCCGGTGCGTTTTTATTTCCCGAAAAGAAAATATCTCTTTCTCGAAGGTATTTGGCACCTTATTATCTGAACGTATCGTGGACAGTATTCTGGTAATTTTGATGGTTATTATCGGCTTTTTCACCATGAATGATATCTACATGGATTTTCTGGAAAATCATGTCCACATCCATATTCCCTTTCGGAAGTGGTTTACCTCTCCCGAATTTTACCTTTTAATCGGATTTCTTTACCTGGCTGGATATATTATCTACAAGAAGACGAGACACCCGAGATTGGCACTGAAAATCAGGGTTTTTCTCCGTGAATTGGTAATCGGGATCAAAACCTTTACCATTCTACCGCACAAGTGGCGATTTACTTATTTATCGGTAGCCATCTGGATATGCTATTTTATGCAGTTGTATTTATGTTTCTTTGCATTAGATTTTACCAGCCATCTTAACATCCGGATTGCCCTGGCGATGTTTGTGATGGGAAATATTGCCTTTGCGCTTCCCGTACAAGGCGGCATCGGCCCCTGGCACTTCATGGTGATCTCAACGATGATGTTTTATGGAATAGAACAGACTCATGCCGCTGCATTTGCGTTGGTTGCTCATACATTAATGACGCTGATAAATGCTCTGTTTGCGATTTACGCGCTCATATTTTCAGGAACTAAAGATGTAAAAACAAACAACTAATACGGAGTCGCCCAGGCGGCTTCTTTCACATTAAAACCACTTAACAATGAAAGTAAACGAACTTGCGCCACAGCCGCTGTGGTCAATTTTTGAGACTATCTCACAAATTCCTCACCCCTCCCATCATTTGGAGCAAATCACCGCTTATGTAGTAGATTTCGGTAAAAAACTCGGGCTGGAAACCGTTGTTGATGAAACCGGAAATGTGGTAATAAAGAAGCCTGCTACTCCGGGAATGGAAAACCGTAAAAAAGTGGTGCTGCAAGCCCATCTGGATATGGTTCCCCAAAAAAACGCAAGTGTCAACCATGACTTTACCAAAGACCCTTTACAATTGATTGTTGACGGAGACTGGGTGAAAGCCAATAATACAACGCTCGGTTCTGATAACGGAATTGGTGTAGCTTCTATCCTGGCTATATTGCAGGTTACCAACCTGAAGCATGGTCCAATCGAAGCTCTTCTTACAGCCGATGAAGAGACCGGGATGTATGGCGCTTTTGGCTTGAAACCCGGATTTATTGACGGTGAAATTCTGATTAACACAGACTCTGAAGAAGAGGGTGAACTCTTTGTGGGTTGTGCCGGCGGAATGGATATGACCGCAACTTTTCAGTATAAAGATGTCTCTGAAATTCCCGAAGGAGATATCGCATTCAAACTAAGCCTGACCGGACTGAAAGGTGGGCACTCGGGTGTCGACATTCATTTGGGGCGCTACAATGCCAACAAGTTGCTTTTCCGTTTTCTGAAGACTGCTGTTGCTGAATATGAAGCCCGTCTCTCGTGGGTAAGTGGAGGTACGCTACGCAATGCTATCCCCCGCGAAGCATTTGCCATCGTAACCATTCCCAATCACCTAAAAGATGAATTTCTGGAATTGGCGGCTGAGTTTGAAGGAATATTTCAAGATGAGAATGGAGCAACCGAACCAAATCTTGCTTTTAAAGCCGAAGAAACTGATTTGCCGAAAACTCTTCTTCCCGAAGAAATCCAAGATGACCTTATCAATGCCATTGTAGGTGTAAGAAACGGTGTTGCACGCATGAATCCCGCCTTGCCCGGAGTTGTTGAAAGTTCTTCGAATCTGGCTATTGTGGAAACAGAATCCGGAAAAACCACTGTAAATATCCTGATTCGCAGTTCACTGAAAACGATGAAAGAAGCATTGGCTTCAAGCCTTGAAAGTGTTTTTCTGTTGGCTGGTGCAAAAGTCGAATTCAGCGGCGATTATCCGGGATGGGCTCCAAATCCCGACTCCCCTATTCTGAAAACGATGAAATCGGTTTACCTGAACCTGTATGGAAAAAAACCGGATATCAATGTCATCCACGCTGGGTTGGAATGCGGTATCATCGGAGCTGTTTATCCGGGCATGGATATGATTTCATTTGGTCCAACGCTTAAGTTTCCACACTCTCCGGACGAAAAAGTGAATATTCCGTCGGTTGAACGATACTGGAATTATCTGGTCGCAGTTCTGGAAAATATTCCCGTAAAATAAAAAAAGCAAAAGAGGCTGCCTCACCCGAGACAGCCTCTTTCACAATATAAAAAAACACATTAGTCTTGCTCTTGCAATTGCAGTTTTTCGTATTCTTTGAGCAGTTTATCCTGAACATCACCCGGAACAAGCTCGTAGGCAGCAAACTTCATACTGAAGGAAGCACGTCCTCCGGTCAGGGAACTCAGCGCTGTCGAGTAATTTGACATTTCCTTCAACGGAACTTTAGCAATCAGCTTTTCAAAGCCTTTTTCGCTTTGCATTCCCATGATAACAGCACGGCGTCCCTGAAGGTCACTCATTACGTCACCCATCTTTTCGCCCGGTACTAAAACCTCAACATCATAGATAGGTTCCAGAATTTTCGGACCGGCTTCTTTAAAAGCCTGGCTAAAGGCATTCCGGCCAGCCAGACGGAAGGAGATTTCATTAGAATCCACCGGGTGCATTTTGCCGTCATATACAATTACACGAACATCGCGGGCATACGAACCGGTCAAAGGTCCTTGTTCCATTCTATCCATCAGTCCTTTCATGATGGCAGGCATAAAGCGGGCGTCAATAGAACCACCGACTATACTGTTGATGAATACCAACTTGCCACCCCAATCCAGATCGACCACTTGTGTATCACGAACTGATATTTTAAATTCCTGACCGTTAAACCGATATACTTCAGGAACCGGTGCGCCTTCGAAGTATGGTTCGATGATCATGTGTACCTCTCCAAACTGGCCGGCACCTCCCGATTGCTTTTTATGACGAAAATCAGAACGGGCAGCTTTCGTGATGGTTTCGCGGTAAGGAATTCGCGGTTCGAGAAACTCAATGTACATTTTATCGTTGTGCTCCAGACGCCATTTCAGCGTTTTAAGGTGGAATTCACCCTGACCTGAGACAATAATCTGTTTAAGCTCTTTGGAATGCTCGATAACCCAGGTCGGGTCTTCTTCGTGCATACGGGTAAGCAATTCGCTGAGTTTCTCGGCATCAGCTTCATTGACCGGCTTGATGGCCCGGCGATATTTGGGTTCCGGATATTTAATGAAGTCAAACCTGTAATCACAACCTTTATCGTTCAAGGTATTTCCAGTGCGGGTATCTTTTAGTTTCACTGCAACGCCGATATCACCGGCGACCAACTCTTCGATTTTCGTACGAATTTGTCCGGCAACACAAAAAATCTGAGCCATACGTTCCTTGGAGCCCCGGTTAGCATTTAGCAAATCAACACCTTCATGGATTTTACCGGACATTACTTTGAAGTAAGTTACCTCACCAATGTGCGGCTCGATGGTCGTCTTAAATACATACAGGCTAGTAGGGCCTTTAACATCGGGAGAAATATCTTCGCCGTCAGTGGTTACCACGTGTGGCATTTCGCTTACAAATGCACACACATTTCCCAGGAACTCCATCAGACGGCGCACACCCATATCCCGGCCGGCACAGACGCAAAATACAGGAAACATGCTGCGGGTCAATAATCCTTTATGAATACCTTCTCGCATCTCATCTTCGCTCAGCGTACCCTGTTCGAAAAATTTCTCCATCAGCGTTTCATCGTTCTCGGCGGCTGCCTCGACCAGTTTCTGGTGTAAATCTTCTGCTTTATCTTTTTCCGAATCGGGGATTTCGAGGATATCGGGCGCTCCCCCTTCGGGCTTCCATTGATACATTTTCATTTTCAACACGTCCACCACGGCATTAAACTGCGGCCCGCAAACAATTGGATACTGAATCTGAACGACTTTGCTGCCGTAATTTTCCTTTAGCTGTTCGACTACGTTGTCGAAATCTGCCTTTTCACCATCCAACTGATTGGTTACGAAAATGGTGGGTTTACCCAGTTTTTCCGTAATGCGAAACATGTTTTGAGTTCCGACTTCCACACCATACTGCGTATTGATGAGCAACAGCGCTGTATCGGTAACATTCAACGCGGTATAAGCGCCGCCTACAAAATCATCCGAACCCGGACAATCCACAAAGTTCAGCTTCTTCCCGTTCCACTCTACATGGAAAACCGTCGGAAAGACACTATAGCCGTATTCCTGCTCTACAGGGAAATAATCACAAACGGTATTATGTGCATCCACACTACCGCGACGTTTTATAATACCACCCTCGTAGAGCATAGCCTCAGCGAGTGTGGTTTTTCCCGAGCCTGAACTTCCCAACAATGAGATGTTCTTAATTTCATGTGATTGATAAACTTTCATGGCCAATCGTATTAGTTGGTTAATGAATTAAGAAAGGAAATGCACTCGCAAATTATGTTTTTTTATCAAGTACACCAACAAATTGCCACTGTTAGACAACATGATTAACAGACTATGTTTACAGGGTATATTCTTTAGCGTGAAAAGAGGTTACATTCTGATGAATGCTTTGTGAATAGCTGAAAATATCGGAATACCCCATTCGCATTTCCGTGATTAATGCTTATTTTTACCTCAACATTAAATGACAAATAATTATGAGCCTGACTGTTAATCTGATACCCATCATAGAAAAAGGGTGGTACAATTACAACCCCAAACGCCATATCCGCAAAATCGAAGATTTAAGCGTCAATGTCTCTACCAATAAGGTTTTTAAAATCACTTTCAAAGACAAGACCTTTGTCTTTGCCAAGGTTTCCAACTTTGGGAAGTTTGAGAATTTCAAGGAAGACCACCAGATTATTAATGTATTGGCAAATAATCTGGAGCGGCCTTACGACCATTTCCTGTCCAGTTCGCTGATGAAAGGCGACCAGCTCTACCTCTACCGGCATGAAGATGAATACATTGACGTGTGGATGGTATTTTACCGTGCGGTGAGGGTGAAAAACACGTTACCCAAACGATTGACTGACGAGCAGGTGCGCATTTTGGGAAAAGAGGTGGCCAAGTTTCATAAGATTTGCGACGAGATGACGCCTGTCTTGCCTCAATCTTCCAAAACGTTGATAAAAGACATCAACCACCTGTTACGCCGTTTGGAAAAAACAGACAGCATGCTCCGGTTTATGGGCTATAACGACCTGATTCGTGAGCATTGTCATATTTTCCTGAAAAATGCCGAGACTCTCGGATATAAAGACTTTATCAAAATCCCTGTGTTTGTGGACTGGAATATCGGAAACTTTTCGGTGCGGGACAACAATACGCTCTTTTCGCGCTGGGATTATGACTGGTTTCGGATGAGTTCGCGGGTGCTTGACTTTTATTCGTTTAGCCGGGTTTGTTCAGATATTGGCGACAAGACCGATTTTTCTTACACATTTTCCCAACTGAATGAGCCTCGTTTCCTTGAATTCCTAAAAGAATATCACAAGGTGTTCCCATTGACCCGAAATGAAGTTCTATTTATGAAGGAAGCTTACCGTTTCTTTATCCTCAACTATGTCATCAGCAACGGGCGCTTCTTTTTTACGGACGCATATGCTCAGAAGCTGCAAAAAGAGGCCTATCAATTGCATTTGCCCAATCTGGATAGCGGATTCAATGCCGATTTGATTCTGGATGCGTTGGGACTCTGATTGGTTTACTGCTTAAACTAACGTTAGTTTACCGGCGAAATCCGCACGAGTTTACATGTGAAACTAACCCGTGTTTTCCATCCGAACCAATATTACAACATAGCGCCACCCACTACCGGGCGATAGTGAGTGACGCTATAATATTTTAGAGGGTATCGCTATAACGTTATAGCGGCACCTTATCCCGCACGAGGTTATTTACGGTACTTGCAACATCCTGGCAGACTATTATAGGTTTTATTATCAGCCTTGAATTTGTCGGTGTCGTGACCCACTTTGGCGATGGCCTTCTGAATGGATTCTACATTCGTTTTGTTGCTGTCGAAATTCACATGAATCTTCCTGGTCTTCATATCCCAGACGGCAGAGGTGACTCCTTTGACCGATTTTGCGGCTTTTTCGATACGCTCTTTACAGGTTTCACAATTTCCATACACCGTAAACAGGGCATGTTGCGTCATTTGCATATTTTCATGACCGGCTTGTTTGTCCGCAGTTTTCGCTTGTTGCATACTGCCGTGTACATGTCCGGTTGATGTATTGCCTGCCTTTTCATTCATCATGCTGGGTTTCCCTTCGAGCTGTGCGGCGGCATCCACATTAAAAGTGCCCTGGGTGACGATTTCCTCGCCTTCCTCCAATCCCGAAACCACGATGTAGCTGTTGCCGAG
>JAUZOF010000250.1 GCA_030706585.1 Bacteroidota bacterium | reverse complement strand
CGTGTTCTGCCCCTGTGGATAATCTTTAAAGACTAGTTTGTTCTTTGTTGTACTCATGCTCTAAGTTACAACTTTTTGAGCTGATTACAAAGACTTCGAAAGTCACAAAATGAGAGAGGGCATCCTTTTGGGACACCCTCTTTGATGTTTCTTGTTATCCCTTTCTTTTAATCACTAGGTCATATTTATAATAAGTAAGATAAGATGTAAAGATGTTCTTTCCTTCCATTTTGATAAACATTTTTTTTGAAGCGGTCCTCAAAAACATTACCTTTGCGCAAATTTTGCCTTTGTGTGCATGCGTAAGTCGGGTGATGAATAAAGGCAATGTTAAACATTTAATTGAAATCAAATGAGTTACGGTTTATTAAAAGGAAAAAGAGGCATTATATTCGGTGCATTGAATGAGATGTCGATTGCCTGGAAAGTAGCTGAGCAAGCTGTTGCTGAAGGCGCTATTATTACCTTGTCAAATACTCCAATGGCGGTGCGCATGGGAGAAGTAAACGCTTTGAGCGAGAAACTGAATGCTCCGGTAATTGCTGCTGACGCTACCAGTGTTGCTGATTTGGAGAATGTTTTTGCTAAATCTCAGGAGCTGCTGGGTGGTAAAATTGACTTTGTACTTCACTCAATCGGGATGTCTATGAACGTTCGTAAGAAGCGTGAATACGATGACCTGGACTATGATATGATGCACAAAACGCTCGATATTTCAGCTGTCTCTTTCCACAAAATGCTCCAGGTTGCTAAGAAAATGGATGCTATCGCTGAAGGCGGTTCTGTTATTGCTCTTTCTTACATAGCGGCTCAACGTGTATTGTTCGGATATAACGATATGGCTGATGCTAAAGCGTTGCTCGAATCTATTACCCGTAGCTTCGGTTACATCTACGGTCGCGAAAAAGGCATCCGTATAAATACTATTTCTCAGTCACCGACTATGACTACTGCCGGTAGCGGGGTAGGTGTAATGGGTAACCTGATGGACTTCTCAGAGCGCGTATCTCCACTGGGTAATGCAACTGCTGATGAATGTGCAAATTACTGTATCGTGATGTTCTCCGACCTTACCCGCAAAGTAACCATGCAAAATCTTTTCCACGATGGTGGATTCTCCAGCATGGCGATGAGCGAAAGCGCGATGACACAGTATCTGCAAAGCTTCGAGAAGTAAGCAATTTACTTCAAATAACAATATTCCTGAAAGAATTCAGGATTTTCTAATACTTTATCCGGTCTTTCCTGTTATATAATAGTAGCAGGAAAGACTTGATTTTAAAAATAAACGGGAGTTATGCTGATAAAAATCTATCCTGAAAATCCCAATCAGCGTGAGATTGATAAGGTGGTGGACATCCTGAGAGGCGGAGGTCTGATTATTTACCCCACCGATACTGTTTACGCAATTGGTTGTGATGCGCTCAATGTGAGGGCGGTAGAGAAGATATGCAAACTCAAGGGGATAGACCCCCGAAAAGAAAATCTTTCCATCATTTGCTACGACCTTAGCAACATCAGCGAATTTGCCAAAGTGGACAATATCACTTTTAAGCTGATGAAAAAGAATCTTCCCGGTCCATTTACCTTTATTCTTAACACACACAGCAGCTTACCCAAGATTTATCGCAACCGCAAGACGGTCGGTATTCGTGTGCCCGATCACAGCATTGCCCGCGAGATCATACGCCAATTGGGAAATCCGCTGCTAACCACTTCTGTTCACAGTGACGATAATATTCTCGAATACATGACTGATCCGGAATTGCTTGAGGAGAAATATCAATATGATGTAGATCTGGTGATTGACGGTGGTTACGGAGGGCTTACAGCTTCTACCGTTGTGGATTGTAGCGAAGGTGAGGTGGAAATTGCCCGTCAGGGAAAAGGGGAATTGATTTATTAATTCGAATATTTATCCGGATTGCCGTCAGGATGAAAAAAATAGTTGCTCTCATGATAATTTCTGCCAGTTTGTCATCTTCTCCGGTTATGGCCGGTGAAGAGGTTTCGAATACATTTAAATATCAGGTTGATCGTTTTGCCGACGTCGAAATTTTGCGTTATAAGGTTTCCGGCTTTGAAGATTTGAGCCTGGATCAGAAGAAACTGGTGTATTACCTTTCTGAAGCCGCCCATGCCGGTCGTGATATTTTGTTTGACCAGAATTGTCGTTGGAATCTTACTGTCCGCCGTACACTTGAAGCCATTTACAAAAACTATTCGGGGGATAAGAACGGTGCTGAATTTATTGCCCTGACCGAATATCTGAAAGAGGTCTGGTACAACAACGGCATTCACCAGGATTACTCTTCCGATAAGCTTAAACCCCGCTTTTCTCAGGAGTTTTTTGTTTCTCAGGTAAATAAACTATCTGAAAAGCAACTGCATCTGGATAAAGAGCAAACCAAAGAGGGCTTGTTGAAAAAAATAGTTCCCGTTATTTTTGACCCTGCCGTTTTACCTAAACGGGCAAATCAGGCTGAAGGGGAGGATTTGCTTAAAACGTCTGCCAATAACTATTATGCCGGAGTAACACAGGCGGAAGCAGAAGATTTCTACAATAAACTAAAAGATTCCAATGATCCAAACCCCGTCTCTTTCGGACTAAACAGTCGTTTAGTAAAAGAAAATGGCCTGATATTAGAGAAAATATGGAAGGTTGGAGGGCTTTATTCACCGGCTATTGAAAAGATCATTTATTGGTTAAATAAAGCGTTGCCTTTTGCCGAGAGTGCACAGCAGAAGGCGGTGATCGAAAAGTTGATTTCCTACTATAAATCCGGCTCTCTGAAGGAGTTTGATGAATACGCTATCCTTTGGTTGAAAGACTTGAATTCTGATATTGATTTTGTCAATGGATTTACCGAATCTTACGGTGATCCCCTCGGTTTGAAGGCCAGCTGGGAAGCTATTGTAAACTTCAAAAACAGAGAGGCAACCAAACGAACCGAATCAATCAGTGATAACGCTCAATGGTTTGAAGATCATTCCCCGATTGATGCCCGTTTCAAAAAAGAGACCGTAAAAGGCGTTACAGCTAAAGTTATCACCGTGGCAGCATTGGGTGGCGATTGTTATCCGTCCACCCCGATTGGCATTAACCTGCCGAATTCCAACTGGATTCGCCGGGATCATGGTTCTAAATCAGTAACAATCGAAAATATAACAGAAGCCTATGATAAAGCTTCTCAGGGCAATGGTTTTCTGGAAGAATTTGTCTGGGATGATGAAAATAGAGAACGCATTAAAAAGTACGGTTTCCAGGCTGATAATCTGCACACCGATTTGCATGAATGTCTTGGACACGGTTCTGGAAAGCTGCTTCCCGGAGTTGATCCTGATGCCCTGAAAGCTTACGGTTCACCGATGGAAGAGGCACGAGCCGATTTATTCGCACTATACTATATTGCCGATCCCAAGACGGTAGAGCTGGGTTTGTTGCCCGATGCAGAAGCTTATAAGGCTGAATATTACCGCTATGTGATGAATGGGATCCTGACTCAGCTTATCCGTGTGCAGCCAGGCAAGAATATAGAGCAGGCTCATATGCGAAACCGTGCGCTTATTGGCCGCTGGCTTTTAGAGAAGGGGGCTGACGATAAGGTCATTGAACTGAAGCAACGGGATGGTAAAACGTTTGTTGTGATTAATGATTTCCGGAAAATGCGGGAACTGATCGGCAAGCTATTGGCCGAAGTACAGCGCATCAAATCCGAAGGAGACTATGTGGCTGCCCGTCAGATGATTGAAGCTTATGCCGTTAAGGTTAATCCAGAGCTGCATAAGGAGATCTTGTCGCGTTATGAAAAGCTGAACATTGCTCCGTTTAAAGGTTTTGTAAATCCTGTCCTTACACCGGTGAAAAATGATCAGGGGGAAATTACGGATATCCAGGTTTCCTATGACGAAGGATATGTTGAACAAATGTTACGCTATTCGAAAGAATACAGCACTTTGCCGAATATAAACGATTAAAAAGCCATAGAATAGAGATGTCTAAACCAGCTAAAATAGTTTTCATGCCGGATGCCATTCTGGAGCAGATACAGCAAATAAAAAAGCAGCTCCGACTTGCAATGAACGGTATCACTTCCGAGAGTATGCAGGAGCGTGGACTTGGATATCGGGTCAATTACGGTGTGGCATTGATAACATTGAGAAAGATGGCCGGGAAATATGGTAAGAACCATGATCTGGCGCAGAAGCTTTGGTTGGAAAACGTTCGGGAGCTTCGGATACTGGCCACATTGATACAACCGGTAGAGTCTTTTACTCCGGCTATGGCTCAAGAGTGGGCGGCAGATATCCAGCAACCCGAAATGGCCGAACAATGTGCGATGAACCTATTTCAGCATCTGACATTCGCCCCGGATTTAGTTCATGACTGGCTAAAACAATCTGAGGTGATGCTTCGTTATATAGCATGGCAACTCCTGGCCCGGATAGCAGTCAAAGATTTTCATTTTAAGGAAACTACTTTGACTTTTGTTTTGGCAGAAGCTGTAAAAGATATTCAATCCAAGCAGATTTTCCTCTTTAACGGGGCTTTGCTTGGGTTAAAACGAGTGGGCGCTAATAATATTAATCTAGCCAGAACGATATTGGAAAATGTTGGTGATATTCCTGATTTGGAATTGGGAAGGAAGCAACAGATATTGGATGATCTGCGGTTTGAATTTGAATATAAGCTTCAAACCACTTTGTAAATCCAATAAAAATCTCTAATTTTGGCGTGTAAAAACAAGTAGATACAATGTCTCAGGAAGATATATTTGAAAAGGTTAAGCAAGAGTTTACTGCATATCTGATAGCCAAAGGGCACCGTAAAACACCCGAACGCTACATGATATTGAAGCACATCTATACGCTTAATGACCATTTTGATATAGACTTTTTGTATAACTCGATCAACTCTGAACGCCCTGTGGTAAGCCGGGCTACGCTCTATAATACGATGGAGCTGTTGGTCGATAGCAACTTGGTAATCAAGCACAGCTTTGGTGCCAATATGTCGCACTACGAGAAGGCATATAACAATGACAACCATTTACATCTGATATGTACAATCTGTGGTGATATCAAAGAGATCAAAGACCACAATATTAAGGATGTAATTCAAAGTAAGAAGCTCAGCAAATTTGCACTTTCGCATTACAGTCTCTATATATATGGGGTTTGTAACAAATGTGCAAAGCTAACGACAAAGAAAAGGACGAGTCAGGCAAAGAAATAAACGTTTCGGTCGGTCTCAGGTTAAGTCGCACCTATCGGGCGGCTTATTTTATGCTCATATGTGAATAAAACGTGAAATGGAATTGCCTGAGCATAATATATGCAATGACTTAATGAAATAAATATATAATCAAATAGAAATGAAAGTAGATGTCTTATTAGGCCTGCAATGGGGAGACGAAGGTAAAGGTAAAGTTGTTGACGTTCTTACACCTCAATATGATGTGATTTCCCGTTTTCAGGGAGGCCCGAATGCCGGTCACACGCTTGAATTTAATGGCAGTAAGTTTGTTCTTCACACTATACCGTCAGGAATTTTTCAGGGAGACAAAGTAAATGTGATTGGTAATGGTGTTGTACTTGATCCTGCCATTTTCAAAAAAGAGATTGAAAAACTAGAAACTACCGGTTATGATCTGACCAAGAAACTGTTGATTTCCAAAAAAGCTCACCTGATTCTTCCAACTCACCGTTTGCTGGATGCTGCTTATGAAGCGGCTAAAGGTGCCTCTAAGATTGGATCTACTTTGAAAGGTATCGGCCCTACCTATACGGATAAAATAAGCCGTAACGGTGTGCGTGTAGGTGATATCCTTGAAAATTTCGATGCAAAATACAAGGCGGCAGTTGAACGCCACGAAACGATCCTGAAACAATATAACTTCGAATACAACCTAGCTGAGGTTGAAAAAGAGTGGTTCGAAGGACTTGAAGTGTTGAAACGTTTTACTTTCATCGATTCAGAGCAATTTGTGAACGATGCCCTGAAAGGTGGCCGTTCGGTATTGGCTGAAGGTGCTCAGGGAACTATGCTTGACATCGACTTCGGTTCATATCCTTTCGTAACTTCTTCAAACACAGTTTGTGCAGGAGCTTGTACCGGTTTGGGTATTGCACCTAACAAAATCGGAGATGTTTTCGGTATTTTCAAAGCGTACTGTACCCGTGTAGGTAGTGGTCCGTTCCCAACAGAATTGTTTGACGAGACAGGTGAAGAGCTTCGTCAGCGCGGACATGAATTCGGTTCTACTACCGGTCGTGCACGTCGTTGCGGATGGATTGACCTTGTAGCGCTTAAATATGCTATCATGATTAACGGTGTAACCAAGCTGATCATGATGAAGAGCGACGTTTTGGATCAGTTCGAAACGATCAAAGCTTGTGTGGCTTATAAAGTAAATGGCGAAGAGACTTCAGTGTTCCCTTATAGTCTGGATGGTGAAGTAGAACCGATCTATTCTGAACTTCCGGGTTGGAAAACTGATATGACTAAAATGCAGAGTGAAGACGAATTCCCTGAAGAATTCAACAACTAT
>JAUZOF010000025.1 GCA_030706585.1 Bacteroidota bacterium | reverse complement strand
GAATCCTGTGCCGGTTCATTGGCATAACCGGTCATTGATATAATGAATCCCGAAAGGATTAAAATAACTCTGTATTTACCTAAACTAATCATCATCCCTATCTATTTTGCCGCAAAAATAGCATAAAATGGACGGACTAAAAAGAGACTTCGTCGATTATTGATTCCCCATTGGAAAAAAAGATGTACTTTTGCAGATTGTTTTTAAACCCCTAATTATTAAATATTGTGAGCGAAACTAAGTACATTTTCGTTACAGGCGGAGTTACCTCTTCTTTGGGAAAAGGCATTATTTCTGCTTCATTGGCAAAGCTTTTGCAAGCTCGCGGCTACAAAGTCACTATTCAGAAATTTGACCCTTACATCAACATCGACCCGGGTACACTAAACCCTTATGAACATGGCGAATGCTATGTTACTGTTGATGGTCACGAAGCTGACCTTGACCTGGGCCACTACGAACGTTTCATCAATACCGAAACTACCCGCGCTAACAATATTACTACCGGACGCATCTACCAAAGCGTAATCGACAAAGAGCGTCGCGGTGACTATCTGGGAAAAACCGTTCAGGTTGTGCCTCACATTACAGATGAAATCAAACGTAGTGTAAAACAGCTGGGAACAAAATATAAATTCGACTTCGTAATCACCGAAATCGGTGGTGTGGTTGGCGATATCGAATCTCTTCCTTTCGTAGAAAGTGTACGTCAGTTGCGTTGGGAATTGGGCAAAAACTGTCTTTGTATCCACCTGACTTACGTTCCTTACATCGCAGCAGCTAAAGAGCTCAAAACCAAACCGACTCAACACTCTGTAAAACAACTTCAGGAATTAGGAATTCAGCCGGATATCCTCGTGTTGCGTACCGAGCATGAACTGAGCCAGGATATCCGTCGCAAAGTGGCCCTTTTCTGTAACGTGGAACCTAATGCCGTTATCCAGTCTATCGACATGCCTTCCATTTACGAAGTGCCGTTGAAAATGCAGGAGCAGGGACTTGATGTAGTTGCCTTGAAGAAAATGGGAATGCCTGTCGGTGAAGCGCCTGATCTTGGTCCATGGAAACAGTTCCTTACCCGCATGAAATCGGCTACCGAAGTGGTGAAAATCGGTTTGGTGGGAAAATATGTGGAATTGCAGGATGCCTACAAATCCATCAACGAATCGCTCCTTCAGGCTGCAACCTATAACGATTACAAGCTCAAGCTTATCTCCATTCACTCTGAAAAGCTCAACGATGCAAATGCGGAAGAGCAGTTGAAAGACCTGGATGGTATCCTTATCGCTCCTGGATTTGGTCAGCGGGGCATCGAAGGAAAATTCTCCGCCATCAAATATGCCCGTGAAAACAATGTTCCGACATTGGGTATATGCCTGGGTATGCAGTGTATGGTAATTGAATTTGCGCGTAACGTACTTGGATTTGAAGATGCCAATTCAACCGAAATGGATACCAAAACTCCATACAACGTAATTGACCTGATGGAAGAACAAAAGGGTATTACCAATATGGGTGGTACTATGCGTTTGGGTTCTTACGATTGTGAATTTGAGAAAGACTCTACTCCGGCAAAAGCTTACGGAAGCACGACTATTCAGGAGCGTCACCGTCACCGTTTCGAATTCAACAGCAAATACAAAACGGATTTCGAAAATGCAGGTATGAGCTGTGTAGGCCATAATCCTGAAACCGGACTTGTTGAAGTGGTTGAGATTCCTTCTCTGAAATGGTTTGTCGGCGTACAATACCACCCGGAATACAACAGTACGGTATTGCGTCCTAACCCTCTTTTTATTGATTTCGTCAAAGCGGCTATTAATAACAAAAAATAAACAGGTTAATGTCCTAAGCAAAAGGGGAATTCGTTCCCCTTTTCTTCATTAAGTCAAACAGAAAAAACAGATGGATAGAAATACGGTTCTCGGATTTGTATTGATTGGTGCGATTCTTTTTGCGTACAGCTGGTTTAATAAACCGTCGGACGCACAGTTGAAATTGCAGCAGAAATATAACGATTCTATTGCGTTGGTTGAAAAACAGCGCCAGATTGCAGAAAAACAGGCTAAACAAGCTCCTGCTGAGCAGATTCAGTTGTCAGATTCAGCCAAGGCCGCAAAATTTGGCTCATTCGCTGCTGCTGCAACAGGTACAGAAAAGATTGAAACTCTTCAGAATGACCTGATGGAGGTGAAAATCAGCAACAAAGGGGGACGTATCTATTCGGTTAGACTGAAAAAGTACAAAACCTTTGACAAGAAGCCATTGTATCTTTTCAACGGTAACGAAAGCTCTTTCAATCTGACTTTGCATGCAGCCAATAACCAGTTGATTAATACCGGTGACTTGTATTTTACTCCGATATTGAAAGATAGCACCATCACGATGCGTCTGAATCCAGGTGGAAACAGCAGTCTGGATTTCGTATATACCATTCGTCCGAAAAATTACATGATGAAATTTGATATTGTTTCATCGGGAATGGATTCTTTGTTGGCTTCTAATGTAAATACAATGCAGCTGAAATGGAGCCAGAGACTGCGTCAACAGGAGAAAGGAGAGAAGAATGAAAATAAGTATGCAAACCTTTATTACAAATACACTACTGATGAGGTTGACTATCTGAGTGATTCGAAAGATGACCAAAAAGAACTGCCCAACAAGGTGAAATGGATTGCCTATAAAGATCAGTTCTTCTCCAGTGTATTGATAGCCCAGAATCCTATCAGCTCGGTAAATATTGCTTCAAGAGTCTTGAAAAATGAGCCGGGTTATATCAAGCAATACGATACAGATGCATTAATTGAGTTCAATGCTAAAAACAATAAGCCAATTTCATTCAGTTACTACTTTGGTCCGAACCACTATCCGACACTGAAAAAGCTGGATAAGGGCGTTAAAAATGACGAGGATAAACTGAGACTTGACAAACTGGTTCCGCTGGGCGCAAAATTGTTCCGTTGGATTAATCAGTGGATTGTGATTCCATTGTTTAACTTCTTTGAGAAATACATCAGCAACTACGGTTTGATTATTCTTTTGCTGACGTTGGTTATTAAGACTGTGTTGTTTCCGCTGACTTTCAAATCCTATATATCTTCGGCTAAAATGCGCGTTCTTCGTCCTCAGGTAGAAGAGTTAAATGAGAAATATCCGGGACAGGATAAAGCGATGGAAAAACAACGTGCAACTATGGATTTGTATAAAAAGGTCGGAGTAAATCCGATGAGCGGATGTTTGCCTATGTTGTTGCAAATGCCTATCCTGATTGCGATGTACATGTTCTTCCCGTCATCCATTGAGCTTCGTCAGCAAAGTTTCTTGTGGGCAACTGACCTGTCAACCTATGATTCAATCTTCAGCTGGTCCACCCAGATTCCTGTTCTGAGTCAGTTTTATGGAAACCACATCAGCTTGTTCTGTCTGCTGATGACCGCGACCAACATCGTTTACACAAAATTTAATATGGAAGCAACCAATACCGGTCAGGCACAAATGCCGGGTATGAAGACCATGATGTACCTGATGCCGGTGATGTTCCTTTTTGTGCTGAATCAGTTTGCTTCAGGCTTGAGCTATTACTACTTTATATCAACATTGATTACGATCTTGCAGACATTGGCGTTCCGCAAATTTATCAATGAGGAAAAACTGTTGGCTAAGCTTCATGCAAATGCGGCTAAAAAGCCGGCTAAAAAGAAATCAAGCTTTATGGCTCGCATAGAAGAAGCGCAAAAACGTCAGCAGGAAATTGTGCGCGAACAACAAAAACAACGTCAGAAACGTAAATAAATACTGTCTCAGTGTAAGATAAAACGGGGCTTCTTCTTTCTTAGAGGAAGCCCCGTTTTATTTGGAGTAAATCTTCAGTGTATCTCTTCGCTTCATATTTGACTAAAAAACGTAATTCCGGATATTCGCCAGGCCTTTCGGCGATACAACTCTAGTGATATGCTGTGCCTATTATCTTCCCGATAAGAACCAAAGTCCCTTGGTATTTGTATAGACCAGAATTTCTGGAAAGCAAAGGTGCTAAGCCTCGTAATATTTGATGAGAAATGAAAGATTAGTTTAGGATTATCCCGGTTTTTATTAAATAAAATGCCCGGCATTCGTGGAATACCGGGCATTCAGATATACTCTTCTTATCTGTTAGTTCCCCATTTCAGATAGGAACTTAATACGGACCAAACGAATCTCTTCTTCCGAGTAATCGGTGCCTAATTCAGAGATAGCTTCGCTCAGGTCGTCAGTTTCTGCTTCTTTGAAATATTCGAAGATATCATCAATGTGGTCATCATCCATAACTTCGTCGAGGAAGTAGTCGATGTTGATTTTAGTACCGGAATATACAATAGCCTCTACCTCGTTGAGCAAATCACCAAAATCAAGACCTTTAGCTTCAGCGATATCATCCAATGCAATTTTACGGTCGATACTCTGGATGATTGACACTTTAAGTTTCGATTTGTTGGCAACTGTGCGTACGCGAAGGTCTTCCGGGCGCACGATTTCGTTGTCCTGAACGTGTCTTTTTATCAATTTCAAGAAATCGTCACCGTAACGTTTAGCTTTACCAGCTCCAACTCCGGGGATATTTTGCAGCTCCTCGATGGTTACCGGGTAGGTTGTCGCCATAGCTTCAAGTGAAGGATCCTGGAAGATAACATACGGAGGTAGCTCCAGTTTTTTAGCCATCTTCTTTCTCAGATCTTTCAACATGCCGAAGAGTTCAGGGTCAGCAGCGCCTGAACCTCCGCCTTTAGCCGGAGTGGTATCTTCTTCCTCTTCCTCGAAGTCGTTATCAGTTGCAATTTTAAATGATACGGGTTTGTCCAGGAATTTCTTGCCTGCGGGCGTTACTTTAAGTAAGCCGTAGTTTTCGATATCCTTGTCCAGATATCCCGCTATCAATGCCTGACGAATAACCGTTTGCCAGGTTTTTTCGTCTTCATCGGTTCCACAACCGAATACTTCCAGTTCGTCGTGTTTGTAAGATTGAATTTCTGAAGTCTCTTTTCCAATAATAACATCAACTACATGGTCAGCCTTGAATTTCTCTTTCAGGGCGATGACCGTTTCAATCACAGTACTTAGTAATTCTTTCGCTTCCACCTGTTTTTTAGGGTTTAAACAATTATCGCAATTTCCACAATTTTCTTCATTGTATCCTTCTCCAAAATAGTGTAACAAAGATTTTCGGCGACATATCGATGATTCAGCATAGGCAGCCGTTTCCATAAGCAGTTGTTTCCCTATTTCCTGCTCTGCCACGGGTTTTCCCTGCATGAATTTTTCCAGCTTTTGCAGGTCTTTGTGGGAGTAGAAGGCTATGCATTGACCTTCTCCGCCATCACGACCGCCCCGACCTGTCTCCTGATAATAGCCCTCCAGGCTTTTGGGAATATCGTAATGGATTACATATCGTACGTCCGGTTTGTCGATGCCCATTCCGAATGCAATGGTAGCCACAATTACCTGGACTTTTTCCATCAGGAAAGAATCCTGATTTCCTGAGCGTTGAGCCGAATCCATTCCGGCATGGTAGGCCAAAGCCTTGATGCCGTTTGCAAGAAGGATTTCAGTCAGTTCCTCCACCTTCTTCCGGCTCAGACAATAGATAATCCCTGATTTTCCTTTATGTTGCCTGATATACTTGATAATCTCCTTATCAATATTTTCGTCTTTCGGCCGAACTTCATAATAAAGATTTTTTCTGTTGAATGACGATTTGAACACCTTCGCATCCATCATTCCCAGGTTTTTCTGGATATCATGTTGCACTTTCGGCGTGGCAGTGGCGGTAAGAGCCACTAACGGACGTGGTCCTATTTCGTTGATGATAGGACGAATGCGTCGATATTCCGGTCGAAAATCATGTCCCCATTCGGAGATACAATGTGCTTCATCCACAGCATAAAAAGATATTTTCACCTGTTTCAGAAACTCAATATTTTCTTCTTTGGTTAAAGATTCGGGAGCTACATAGAGTAGTTTGGTCTTTCCCGACGTTATATCTTCCTTTACCTGGTCAATAGCAGACTTATTGAGCGATGAATTCAGGAAATGGGCGATACCATCTTCCTCACTGAAGTTTCGCATAGCGTCCACCTGATTTTTCATCAGGGCAATCAACGGGGAAATAACAATTGCCGTTCCCTCCAACAGTAATGAAGGTAATTGGTAACAAAGCGATTTTCCTCCACCGGTAGGCATCAATACAAAAGCATCTCTACCTGCCATTACTTCGGTAATTACACCTTCCTGATTCCCCTTGAAGGTGTCGAATCCGAAGTGCTTTTTTAGCTCTTCAGCTAAGTTAATCTGACCTGCCATGTTTTTCAGTGATTAAAATTCAGCAACTGATGCTGCAATAACAAAGTTATACAGAAGAATATGACTTCTACAAATAAAAGGGTGTTTTTTTTTGCTAAATCAACCAAATTATTCTGCTACCTGATAACGGCTCAGGTTTGATTTTTCAAGTTTGTTTTTAGCGTATTCCAGTGAGATGACCAGCTCTTTAATAGAGGATGACGGGATGTCAAACATCGCATCAGTCATGATGGATTCAGTAATGGAACGCAATCCGCGGGCCCCCAGTTTAAACTCAATAGCTCTGTCTACAATATAATCCAGGGCTTCGTCGCTGAAAGTCAGTTTCACATCATCCATTTCAAACAATTTTACATATTGCTTGATAATCGAGTTCTTAGGCTCGGTCAGAATGCGTCGCAAGGCATCGCGATCCAACTGGTTTAGGTAAGTCAGGATAGGCAGACGACCAATGATTTCAGGAATAAGACCGAATGATTTCAAATCCTGAGGTGCAACGTATTGCATCAGGTTGTTCCGGTCAATCGATGCCGTTTCTTTCGCAGCCGCATAGCCCACTACACGGGTGTTTAGTCGCATCGCAATCTTCTTTTCAATACCGTCAAATGCTCCTCCGCAAATAAAGAGGATATTCTTGGTATCTACCTGGATAAACTTCTGCTCCGGGTGCTTACGACCTCCCTGAGGTGGAACATTTACTACCGAACCTTCCAGAAGCTTGAGCAATCCCTGTTGAACACCTTCTCCGCTAACATCGCGGGTAATAGATGGATTGTCGCCTTTTCGGGCAATTTTGTCAATTTCGTCAATAAATACAATACCACGCTGTGCTGCATCAACGTCATAGTCAGCCACCTGAAGTAATCGGGTCAGTAAGCTTTCGATGTCTTCGCCGACATATCCGGCTTCTGTTAAAACTGTTGCATCAACAATGGTGAACGGTACATGCAAAAGTTTTGCAATTGTACGTGCTAAAAGGGTTTTACCTGTCCCGGTAGGACCTACCATGATGATATTTGATTTCTCAATCTCGATATCATCTTCTTGTTTTTTCTGCAAAATACGTTTGTAGTGGTTGTAAACCGACACTGACAAGTAACGCTTTGCATCGTCCTGACCAATCACATACTGATCAAGGAATTCTTTAATCTCAACGGGTTTAGGGAGTTGCTTGCCGGTTAAAGCAAAAGAGTTGCCGGTTTTGGATGATTGTAGAGTTTCAGCTACAATCATGTGCGCCTGTTCAGCACACTGATCGCAGATATGTCCTGACATACCTGCGATCAACATACCCACCTCTTTCGAACTTCTACCGCAGAAACTACATTTGTCTGATGATTTTCCTGCCATATAATTATTTAGTTCTGAGCAATACGCTGTCAATCATGCCGTACTCTTGTGCTTCAGCAGCAGTCATCCAGAAGTCACGGTCTGAGTCTTTTTCGATTTTCTCAAATGGATTTTCTGAATGGTCGGCAATAATTGTGTAAAGTTCTTTTTTAAGTTTCTGGATTTCACGTGCCGTAATCTCAATATCGGAAGCCTGCCCCTGTGCTCCACCCATTGGTTGGTGGATCATAATACGTGAGTGTTTCAGTGCGAAACGTTTACCTTTTGCGCCTGCTACCAGCAATACGGCAGCCATCGAAGCAGCCATACCTGTACAGATGGTTGAAACATCGCTGCTGATATACTGCATGGTGTCATAAATTCCCAATCCGGCATATACAGAGCCGCCCGGAGAATTCAGATAGAGCGAAATGTCTTTGCCCGGATCTGAAGAATCCAGATATAACAATTGAGCCTGGATAACATTAGCTGAATAGTCGTCCACCTGTGTGCCCATAAAGATGATGCGGTCCATCATCAAACGGGAGAAAACGTCCATTTGAGCCACATTCAACTGGCGTTCTTCGATAATGGTCGGAGAGATATAGCTGCTGACAATATCGGTATATTTATCCAAAGCCAAGCCATTCATTCCCAGATGCTTGGTGGCGTATTTTCTGAAATCGCTGTGCATAATCTTTTGTATTATGGTTATGTTGTTGAATTAATTCCAAAATATGTTGTGCAGCAGAATTTTTGCACTCTACATAGTAACAAAGGTATAAATAAAATCAGAAAACAAAGAATGCAACCTCTCATGTTTCGGTAAAAATATTTAATACCAATGTAATTGGCTGCTTTGCATTTACAAGAAAAAGAAACGCCCCGGTAATCTTGCGTTACCGGGGCGTTCAATTATAATGGTTTAATCTTGCGGATTAGTTTTGACCTTCAAACAGTTTGTAGAATTCTTCCTGGCTAACTACTTTTTCATTCAGGGTAACCAGTTCTTTTGCTGATTCGCGGATTTTATCTTCGATAGCGCGCTCGATCAGTCCGTGACGTGATTTTTCGTCTTTGATCATGCCTTTAGAATAGTTTTCAAGGATATCAGCAGGAACATCCATCATTCCGTAGCCGGCAAACTGAGCGCGGGTTGCAGCTTTTGCAACTTCAAGCAGGTCAGCTTCTTCAACTTTAACAGAGAAATCTTTCGCCAGTTTCTCTTTGATCAGGTGCCAGGTCAGTTCTTTTACCGTTTCAGGATATTCAGCTTCGATTGATTCTGCAGTCTTGTTTTCGTTGTTACGTTGCAAGAAGCGTTTCAGGAATGCCTCAGGGAAATTTAGTTCACCAGCTTTGGCTTCAAGTACCGGACGAAGATCCAAAAGGAATTTATAGTCGCTTTCAGGTTTAACCTGAGCGGCAAGCATCTCTTTGATTTTAGCGTTGAATTCTTCAACTGAAGTAACATTGTCTTTACCGAAGATTTGGTCAAACAGTTCCTGATCCAGAGCAGCCGGTACGTGGCGGGTGATCTCTTCGATTGTAAATTTGAAGTTAGAAGTGATCTCTTTTGCCGCTTCTTTTTCAACTTTCAGGATGTGAGCCATTTCGAATTCGTTTCCTGCGCATGCTGCGTTAGGATTGAAAACAACTGAAGAGTTGAGTTTCGCGCCTTCGAATTTTGCTTTTTCATCTTCGCTTTTGAAGTAGAAAGGAATCATAACTGAAGCTTCAGCCTGGATACCGCCATCTTTTTCGTTTCCGGCTTCGTCCAGTTCTACCAGTTTGCCTTTTAGCATATCTTTGCCTTCAGCTACTTCAACCTGCTCGTATTTGCCAGAACGTTCAGCAAATGCGTCAGCCTGTTTTTGTACCATTTCGTTAGTAATTTCGATTTGGTAGTAGTCAACTTTGTCATCTTTTGACAAAGAGATATTTACTTCAGGAGCCATGCCGAGGTCAAACAGGAATTCAAAATCTTCCTGAGTGTCGAAATCAATCGGCTGTTGTTCTGTTTCGTTTGGAAGGGGCTCGCCCAGAATGTTGACGTTGTTTTCACGGATATATCCGAATAATCCTTCACCTACCAATTTGTTGATTTCTTCGGCCAGTAAAGATTTTCCAAACATTTTTTTGATCATTCCAGCCGGAGCCATACCTTTGCGGAAGCCGGGAATATTAGCTTTTTGACGATAGTTACGTAATGCTTTTTCTACTCTTTCCTGATAGTCTGCTTTTTCAACTTTTACAGCGATAGTTGCGTTTGCACTATCGATTTTGTTCAGTGTAACGTTCATTCTGACGTATTTTTAATAATGTGAATATGCTTAATTGGGCTGCAAAATTAGTGCTATTCTTTTTATTATCAAACTGCTCGCTGTTTTTTATCGAAAAATAATAGACTATACACATATTTTTTAGAGGTTAGTTGTTGGAAATCGGAAAAATATGCTTTTCTTTGCGGTGAATAGATTGTCTTTACCGGATTTTCAGCTCTTTGATCAATCACCTGTTCATGAAACCGGCATCAAGTCTCTGATTTGTAAGTCATGTAAAACATTTCTCTTCCCTATAAATTACACTCTTATTTTTTAATTATTAATTTATGAACATTTACATTGGAAACCTGAACTACCGTGTTCAGGAGGGAGACTTGAAACAAGTACTGGAAGAATACGGATCAGTTGAGTCCGTTAAAGTAATCAAAGACCGTGAAACTGGTCGTTCTAAAGGCTTTGCTTTTGCTGAAATGTCAAACGACAACGAAGGCAAAACTGCTATCGAACAATTAAACGGAGCTGAATTTGCAGGCCGTACCATGGTAGTTAAAGAAGCACGTCCAAGAGAATAGTCTTATTCTCAAGCATACGATATATGAAAGGCTCCTGTCCGTTTATGGATAGGAGCCTTTTGCATATAATAGACTGTGTTATAGAACATGATGGATTTTTGTGAATAGGCGTAGTTTTAACTTTCCGGATTAGGAAATATCGTTATTTTTGCGGTGAGACTGACTTCATTTTGTTGATCGGTTAATTATTAACCAACCTAAATCATCATGGAAAACCAAATTTATACCGGAGTAAAAATTAAAAGCATCCGAGAGGAAAGGGGCATATCCCTGTCTTTCCTGTCTGAAAAGTCAGGAGTGGATGCTGACGTGTTGAGCGCTATTGAAAGTAGTAAGGGGTTGTCTTTTGTAGAACCGTTGGTTAAAATCGCACGTGCATTGGGGGTTCGACTGGGAACATTCCTTGAAGAACAGGCACAAAACGGGCCGGTAGTTACTACGCACGAGCAGGTAAAGCTGGGGCTGAGTATGGGGTCAACAACATCAAAACGTAAAGATATGCACTATTGCTCTTTGACGCAGTCAAAAGCCGGTAGACGCATGGAGTCGTTTGAAATTGTGTTCGAACCGAGCGCTGATTCTGATTTTGTGCTTTCCTCCCATGAAGGGGAAGATTTCCTTTATGTTCTGGAGGGTGCTGTGGAGATAAACTATGGCGACGATAGCTATACGCTGAAAACAGGGGATAGTATATATTACGACTCTATCGTGGCTCACCATGTTAGATGCGCAAATGATAACAAAGCGAAAATACTGGCAGTTATATATACACCAGACTGACAGGTAGGTATGAAAAAAGAAAAGGAAGCGACTTCATGCGTTATAGCTTGAAGTCGCTTCCTTTTTTACGTTCGGTGCTAACGGTGATTTTAGGGATTATACTGTAAATCGCATAAAGGCCAGCCATCCCAATATTTTGGGGATAAAAATAATAGCGCCGGTAATAGCGGCTGATATTGCGGCGATCAATACTGAACCCGCGGCAACGTCTTTTACTTTGCCGATAACCTCGTGGAAGTCGGGTGTAACATGGTCCGCAAGGTATTCTATGGTTGTATTAAATCCTTCAGATAGCAAGACCATGCCAGATACAATGGTTATTGATATCCATTCGGAGGGGCTGATCTCAAAGAATAATCCGAAAATCACGACCAGAGACAGTACCAATAAGTGGATTTGTGCATTTTGCTCATTTTTGCAAAGTAAAATAATGCCGTTTATTGCATATTCAAAGCTTTTGATTCGTTTTCGAATAGAAAACGGTCCTTTTTTGTGTCTCATAACAATATCAAACTGAAAACATTTCAACCTCTGTATTTATAACAATTATATATTGGATTTGGTTATAAATGTGAGGTGTTGTAAAAGAAAAAAGCCGCAGTTTTGCGGCTTTTTTTATTTATCTGTTGATTTTACAATCCGGGTGAGTTTTACGTCGAATATTAAAGTGGAATAAGGATTAATACCTGTAGTCCCGGATTCTCCGTATCCTTTAGTCCAGGGAATGACGATTCTCCATTTGTCACCGACATGCATGCTCATCAACGCTTCAGTCCAACCTTTAATCAGTTTATTGACGCGAAAACTTGTCGAATCTTCATTATTGTCCCAGACTGGATCTGCTCCGGAGTAGGTTTTATCAAATACTGAGCCATCCATAAGCCACCCTTTGTAATGGACAAATACCGAGTCGTTATATAACGGAGTCGCGGTTGTTGGATCGCCGGAGTAGATAGATTTATAGTAGATATAACCACCACCTCTGTCGGTTGGGATATTTAATTTACTAAATCCGGCTGAGTCCTTATAGCTTTCAAAGAAAGTTTCGTTGGCGGCTTTCCATGTTGTGTACTGCTCTTCGGTGGTTTGAGTGTCCAGACACGAAGAAAGAAAAAGTACAACCAGCATCAGTGGAAACAATAATAATGACTTGAGCTTCATACAAGTTGATGTATTTGTAACATATCCAAAGTTCAGGACTTTGGATATGTTGTATTTGGATTATTCCGTGATTTTTTTGAAGAAATTCTTCATACTCACCTGTTCGCCGATGATGCCGCGAAGTTCGCTGATTGCAACGCGCTCCTGCTGCATAGTGTCGCGGTGACGGATGGTTACGCAGTTGTCTTCCAGTGTCTGGTGGTCAACCGTAACGCAGAACGGAGTTCCGATTGCATCCTGACGACGGTAGCGTTTTCCGATAGAGTCTTTCTCATCGTACTGGCAGTTGAAGTCGAATTTCAGGTCATCGATAATCTGACGTGCTTTTTCAGGCAGACCGTCTTTTTTTACCAATGGCATCACTGCAAGTTTAACCGGAGCCAGTGGAGCAGGCAATTTCAATACCACGCGGGTATCGCCGCCTTCCAGCTTTTCTTCTTCGTAAGATGCCGCCAATACGCTCAGGAACATACGGTCAACGCCGATAGACGTTTCTACAACGTAAGGAACATACGATTTATTCAGTTCAGGGTCGAAATATTGGATTTTTTTGCCTGAATATTTTTCGTGGCTACCCAGGTCAAAGTCGGTGCGGGAGTGAATACCTTCCACCTCTTTGAATCCGAATGGCATTTCAAACTCGATGTCGGTAGCGGCATTTGCGTAGTGAGCCAGTTTGTCGTGGTCGTGGTAACGGTATTTTTTGTCACCCAGCCCAATTGCTTTGTGCCATTTCAGACGGCGATCTTTCCAGAATTCAAACCACTGAAGTTCTTCACCCGGACGAACGAAGAATTGCATCTCCATCTGTTCAAACTCACGCATACGGAAGATGAACTGACGGGCAACGATTTCGTTACGGAACGCTTTACCGATCTGAGCGATACCGAAAGGAATCTTCATACGGCCTGTTTTCTGAACGTTCAGGAAGTTTACGAAGATACCCTGAGCAGTTTCAGGACGAAGGTAAACTTTCATCGCACCGTCTGCCGTAGAGCCCATTTCAGTTGCAAACATCAGGTTGAACTGACGAACTTCTGTCCAGTTTTTAGTTCCGCTGATCGGGCAAACCACATCGTAATCGATGATGATTTGGCGCAATTCCTCTAGGTTTCCGTCATTCAATGCTTTAGCAAAACGGGTGTGGATTTCCGTTCTTTTTGCCACATTCTCCTGAACACGTGGATTGGTTTGACGGAAAAGATCAGCATCGAAAGATTCGCCGAATTTTTTAGCGGCTTTTTCCACCTCTTTCTCGATTTTATCGTCGATTTTCGCCATCAGGTCTTCAATCAACACGTCGGCACGATAGCGTTTTTTAGAGTCTTTGTTATCGATCAACGGGTCATTGAAAGCGTCCACGTGACCCGATGCCTTCCAGATGGTTGGGTGCATGAAAATAGCAGAGTCGATCCCCACTACATTCTCGTTGAGCAGCACCATGCTGTCCCACCAGTATTTTTTGATGTTATTTTTCAGCTCAACACCCATCTGACCGTAGTCATACACAGCGCCAAGACCGTCATAGATTTCACTCGAAGGGAATACGAATCCGTATTCTTTACAATGCGATACAAGTTTCTTAAAAACCTCTTCCTGTTGTGCCATACTTAATAAAAAAGATTACTCATTTTGTGGTTTCAAAAACAGGCAAATCCCTGTTTTTCAAAAGCAGGATGCAAAGTAAATGATTTTTTTCGAGTTAAGCTTTTTGCCATTATCACTTTATAACCTTCTAATCCCTGATAAATGAGCATTTAGATTGAAATTAAGGATTTTTAGAATGGCATATTTGTTTCAAAGGAAAAACATCAGACCGGCAAATTCTTCTATTTCAAACAATATTTTCCTTTGGGGTTATGCTATGGTTTAGTATAGGTTCGCTATAGGTTGACTTTATGATAATATAGTGATAACACAAATATAACATAGAGATAAAATAGTGATAAAATACTCTTTATAAGTACTATGTTATCTCTGTGTTATCTTTATTTCAAGATTGTAAAAGGATAATGAATACCTAAAGTCAACCTATGCCAGACTTATAATAAAAGAAAAGACAACGTGCTGAACATCAGATAATCTTACTAATCGCCTATAGTCGGGTTGTCATCACCGGATGATTGTTCTGGAATTAATAACAAGTCTCTGAATCTGCCCTGAAAAGGCTTTTTGTGCATTCGTGTTTATTTAACTGGCTTGCCGAATTAACTTAAACGCAGGCCCCGAATTAGCTATAATTTGGAAGCTTTATGTCCCGGGTAACATGAGAATATCGTAATTTTGCAAGCTATCAATTTATGCAGATTCTATGCAACCATTTATCCATATACACGTTCACTCCCAGTATTCTATCCTTGACGGACAGGCGTCAATCCCGGCTCTTGTCGATAAGGCTATGGCCAATGGCATGAAAGCCATTGCCCTGACTGACCATGGTAATATGTTTGGGGTGAAGGAGTTTTTCAATTACGTCAGTAAAAAGAACGGAAAATACAACGATGAAATATCCCGGCTGAAAAAGGAATTGGATGCTTTACTCAAAGCAGAAGAAGGGACTCCTGATGAAGCTAAGATTGCAGAGCTCAAAGCTCAGATTGAGGAGAATTCGAAGAAGATATTCAAACCCATATTTGGTTGTGAAGCTTATGTAGCACGTAATGGTCGTCATGTCAAGAACGGCAAGGAGAACCGAAGCGGAAATCACCTTGTCATTCTGGCTAAAAATAAAACCGGTTACCACAACCTGGTGAAGCTGGTTTCGATGGGGTGGATTGATGGCTTTTACGGTCGTCCGCGTATTGATAAGGATTTGCTGGAGCAACACAAAGAGGGCCTTATCATCAGCTCTGCCTGTCTGGGAGGTGAGATTCCCCGATTGATTGCCAACGGGGAATTGGAAGAAGCCGAAAAGTCAATCCTTTGGTTTAAGAATATTTTCGGGGAGGATTATTACCTCGAAATGCAGCGTCACCAGACCGATAACCCGAATGCTGACCGCGAGACTTTCAAAAAGCAGCAGCAGGTAAATGAGGTGATCATTCAGCTGGCTGAGAAGACCGGTGTAAAACTGATTGCCACGAATGACGTTCACTTTGTAAATGAGGAAGATGCCGAGGCGCATGACCACCTTATTTGTCTCAATACCGGAGCCGACCTGAACGACCCGAACCGGATGCGCTATACCAAACAGGAGTGGCTCAAGACTCAGGAAGAGATGAATATGATCTTTTCCGATATGCCGCATGTATTGGCAAATACGCTGGAGATTGCCGAAAAAGTAGAAATCTACAGCATCAACAGTAAGCCGATTATGCCTGTGTTTCCTCTTCCGGAAGGCTTTACAGACGACGGCGAATACCTGAAACATATTACATACATTGGGGCAAACAAGCGTTATCCCGATATGACGGATGATATAAAGGAGCGTATCGACTTTGAGCTTGAGACCATCCTCAACATGGGATTTCCCGGATACTTCCTCATTGTGCAGGACTTTATTGCCGCTGCC
Organism: Bacteroidota bacterium; assembly: GCA_030706585.1. Classification (GTDB taxonomy): domain Bacteria; phylum Bacteroidota; class Bacteroidia; order Bacteroidales; family UBA7332; genus CAXXIC01. The sequence goes on along the minus strand of JAUZOF010000025.1, from coordinate 1,195 downwards.
CGCAATATGGGAGTGGCCGTTGGGCCGGGCCGTGGTTCGGCTGCAGGATCGGCGGTGGCATACTGTCTGGGAATTACTGATATTGACCCGATTAAATATGACCTGCTGTTTGAGCGTTTCCTTAACCCGGATCGTATCTCCATGCCCGATATCGATATCGACTTCGATGATGACGGACGCGGACAGGTGCTTCAATGGGTAACCGAAAAATACGGGAAAGAAAAAGTTGCCCACATTGTTACATTCGGTACCATGGCGACCAAATCGTCTATCAAAGACGTGGCCCGTGTACAGAAACTTTCATTGCAGGAATCAGACCGGTTAACCAAACTGGTGCCGGATAAAATCCCCGACAAAAAAGTCAATCTGCGTAATGCGATTGAATATGTGCCGGAACTCCGTCAGGCGACCGAATCTCCGGACGTGGTGCTTCGCAATACGATGAAGTATGCACAGATGCTGGAAGGTACAGTGCGGAATACAGGGGTACATGCCTGCGGTATCATCATTGCCCGGGATGACCTGACCAACTTTGTGCCGATCAGTACGGCAAAGGATAAAGAGACCAACGAGGAGATGCTCGTGACTCAATACGAGGGTTCGATGATCGAAGACGTCGGTATGTTGAAGATGGACTTCCTCGGGCTGAAGACACTATCCATCATCAAGGAGGCTCTCGATAATATCAAACTGACTAACAATATCGATCTCGATATTTCCAAAATATCCCTGGAAGACGAAAAGACCTACGAGCTGTACAGTACCGGTAAGACAACCGGAACATTCCAGTTCGAGTCCGCCGGTATGCAGAAATATCTTCGTGAGCTACAGCCTTCCAAGTTTGAGGACCTTATCGCGATGAACGCCCTGTACCGTCCGGGACCGATGGATTATATCCCGTCGTTTATTGCCCGAAAGCACGGTCATGAGCCTATCGAGTACGATATTCCGGTCATGGAGCGTTACCTGAAAGATACTTACGGGATTACCGTTTATCAGGAACAGGTGATGCTTTTGTCCCGTCTGTTGGCCAACTTTACTCGTGGGCAGTCAGATGAGTTGCGTAAGGCAATGGGTAAAAAGCTCATCGACAAGATGAATGCCCTGAAAGCAAAATTCCTCGAAGGCGCCAATGCTAACGGACACGATACCAAGGTCTGTGAAAAGATCTGGGCCGACTGGGAAAAGTTTGCCT
>JAUZOF010000249.1 GCA_030706585.1 Bacteroidota bacterium | reverse complement strand
CTGGACTTCGTGGATCATTTCAACGCATTGGTCACCATCGGTATCAAACCCACTTATCCAAACACCGGCTATGGTTACATACAACACGATGCGGTTGCGGCGGCTCCCGGTATTTATAAAGTGAAAACCTTTACAGAAAAACCAAATCTTGATTTGGCAAAAACGTTCCTTGCCAGCGGAGATTTTTTGTGGAATGCGGGCATTTTTGTGTGGAAAGTAAAACACATCGTTGATGCGCTGGAAAAATATTTACCAGAAATTAATTGTGCCTGTCGGATTTTCTGATTTTGATTATCTTGATCCATTAGTAATAAGTGAAATACCTTCACATTTAAAGGATAATCTGGTTGGTTTCTTTATCCGGGCAATAACTTCTGATTCAAATGCAGACGAAATCATCTTAAGTGGAATAAGGGAAGTATCTCCTTTTCTCAACACCTCAATAAAGCATAAGTCTGAAATTTGTCCTCAGCTCGATCTTTCGAAGTTTGAAAACTTTGCTGCATTTCAACGATCTTTACGGACATCCCTGAGGGGAGATCTTAACCGTCAACAGCGAAGATTGACTGAAAGAGGTAATCTTTCATTGAAAGTTTATACGAATTATGAATTGGATGAAGTATTAATCCAGCTTCATTGTCAGTTAGCTTTCCATAAACAACGCTATCCCAAATCGTATCAGGCTCCGAATTTACATGATGCAATCGTAAGAAGTGCATTAGACGACGGATTGCTGCATTTTTCGACATTAATGCTTGGTAATCAGCCTGTCAGTTGGCATCTTGGTTTCTGTGAACGAAATGTGTTTTACTACTATCTGCCAGCTACTCATCCTGATTTCCTGCACTTTTCACCGGGGAAGATTCACTTGCTTTACCTTAATCAATGGGCACTCGAGCACAAAATAGATATTTTTGATCATCTGCGGGGAGAAGAGAATTACAAAAGTGGATGGACTGATTCAGTTCAAAAACTTTATCAGGTCAGAATCAATAATCCATCCCTGATCAGTCGTTTTCGAAATTGTTTCGTAGACATGAAAAATAAACTTTGATATTGAATCAGCCAACCCCGAATTGAGGTTGGCTTTTTTATGAAACGAAACATTTGGGCATTCATAGGAGTGTTAATTGTGAATGAGCATTAAGGTATATACTGAAACATAAAAACTTACTTATCCCTTTTCTTGTTTCATTATTAGAGATTGCTACACAGAGGATCTCATCAGTATTGATAAGCTATTGTATATCATTATTTATGTTCTGTAATGAACAAGCGAAAAAACAATAAGCATAGAACGGTCGTTATCAGTATTCCCTGTTTACTTATTGGTGGTACCGAAAATCAGACACTTTACCTGGTAAGAGCACTGTGTGAACTAAAATTCAGGGTAATTATCGGCTGCTATTTTGAATGGGACCCGCTGATGGTGGATGAGTATCGCAAAGTTGGTGCAATTGTATGTTTGTTATCACCTGAAGCGACTAAGAATCAATTCGTAAATGATAAATGGGCGCGTCCAAAAGGTCTTAAGAAGATCTTCTTTTTATGGCATAGTTTAAGGGGAATAATGAAATTATACAGACCGGAGATTGCTCATGTACAGTACATGGATCCGGGTGCTCTGCCTATTATGCTGTTTAAACTATTGGGTATAAGATATCTATTTGCAACTGTTCATCAATCGGGAGCGCCTTATGGGAAATTCCATAATTTGTATCTGAGAATGGCCGCATCATTCACAACCCGGTTTACTGGCATATCAAAACATGTATTGGATTCCTGGTTTGGTGATAAATGGCCACACAATGTGGTCCTTTTATACAATACGATAGATCTTGATAGAATAAATCGAATCAGGGCAAATACAAATGTTGATCAAGTGAAAATGAAATTGGGGATAGAGGGAAAGCAAGTCATTGGTACAGTTGCCCGTTTAAGTCACATCAAAGGAGTTGATTTGCTCCTGGATTCTTATTCGCTGATATATAAAGAGATGCAGGATTCAATCTTACTAATTGTCGGAGATGGAAATTGTAGGGCTGAGTTAGAAGCAAAGGCTCGGAATCTTGGAATCAATGACCGGATTATCTGGATGGGTAAGCAATCTCCGGATGAGACTATTTCTCTGGAGCAAATATTTGATATCTGTGTGTGTCCCTCTCGTTATGAAGGTTTTGGACTGATTGCACTGGAGGCTCTTTCGTCCGGTATTCCGGTCGTAGCATTCAGGGTAGGGGGACTGCCTGAAGTCGTTGAAGATAAGGTAAATGGTATATTGATATCACCGGGTGATGTGACGGGGCTTGCACAAACTTGTTCTATGTTATTAGATAATAAAGTATTGCGGGCGCAACTGGGGGGCAACGGAAAAGCGGTTGCTGATAAATATGGCTATGAGACATATAAGAACGCCGTGAGAGATTTGTATCAACCGTTTTCCTGATTTCCGGATTTCACAATGTAAAACCATGGCCTTAAGTTAACAACTTAAATATGGAAAAGCAAACTCTGAATTTTTTCCGATGGATAGTATTTACGACAATTTTACCCTATCTGAATATTATACCATTTGTTCCTTTCTATCTATACGGTTTTTCGCTTAGAGGATGGGCATGGATGATAATGTTGATAGTGGCCGTAATAACTTTATTGACAGGGAAAAGGATAACAATTCCTCTTTGGGTCTGGTTACCGTTTGTGGTTTATATTTTGGGGTATAACCTGTTTGACTTTTCATTTCTGGGAGTTCAGCTATCTTTTCAATACCTGGTTTCAATATTGGTAGGATATGCAGCATCTACTTTGATATACACGGATTGGGTAATTGATAAGTTATATCAGTTCGCAAAACAGTTTATTGTTGTTTTTTTTACGATCTGCTTTATTTCGTTGTTATTGTACCAGGTCACTCCGTTTTCGGCATCCACAGTAATGACTTTGACGGTTTTTGCGTCATTATTTTTATGCTATTACTTTAACACCAAAAACTGGATTGGTATTATAGGATATGTATGTTGCCTTTTTTTTCCGGTATATATGGTAACCCGTACTGGCGCAGTGGCGGTATTGCTTGTAGCGATCGGACATTTTGCAAACCGCAATTTTATTAAGAAAGGCTTTGTTATTGCTGTTATCGGCTTTCTCGGTATAGCTATTTTCAACTTAAAAGCATTTCAGGAAAAGAATTTCGGAAAGGTGGGTGGGTCAATCGAAGATCTTAATTACGGGAATAAGCATTTTAATACGAATGGAAGGATTTATCTGTACTCCCTATTGACTCCGGGACTTGAAGAATCTCCGGTTTGGGGTAATGGTCCAAGAGCGGACCTTAAACTATTGGAAAATAAAGGATTAAAGGTGAAAGAGGTGCACAACGATTATCTGGCAGTAAGATATAATTACGGATATGTGGGCTTAGGGTTGATGTTATTTGGTTTTATCGCTTTAGCACTATTGATGCTTTACCATAGAAATGATATTCAGGATAAATTTACCTATTGGATGTACACTTCGGCAATGACGCTTTTTCTGCCCTTTTTTACGCTTATGTACACCGATAATATATTGAAGTATTCGATCTTCTTCGGGAACTTCCAATTTGCAATGATAGGGATTGTGTTTAGTCGTTTATATTGGATACGCAGATATAATCTGACTTTCCGGAAAGAGGAGGCTGAAGATCCGGCCCGTTTGATTGAAAATTATGAAACAGTTTGATTTATGATTAGTATTGTCATTCCATTGTATAACAAAGCTCAAACAATTGTTGATACATTAAGAGCAGTTATCAACCAGACCTTCCAAAGTTATGAGGTGATCTTGATTAATGACGGATCTACAGATGGAAGCGCTCAGGTTGTAATTGACTTTTTGATTGACAAAGGATATAAAATAGTGGAAATATCCCAGGATCACTGGGTCACACAGGATGGTAAGTTTTCACTTGTAAGTCAGCCTAACGGAGGTGTTTCAAGAGCCCGGAACAGAGGAATTATGGAGGCTCAATATGATTACATTTCTCTCCTTGATGCTGATGATACCTGGGAATCACTGTATCTGGCTACAATTGTCGGATTAATACAAAAGTATGGAGAGCATTGTGACTTGTTTGCAACCGCTTATCGGTTTTATCATGGAGAAGGCGTTTATTCGGACTTAAAACTGAATAACCTTCATATCAGTGGTACTGACGGGATTCTGAAAAACTATTTTGAAGTAGCTTCTCATTCACATCCTCCCATCTGGTCAAGCAATGTTGTGATATCGAAAGCAGCCTTGAACAATGTTCACGGATTTCCGGTTGGGATTCATTCCGGTGAAGACCTGTTGACCTGGGCTAGATTGGCAGCCCGATATTCAATAGCCTATTCACTTTTGCCTCTTGCCGTATTTAACCAACCGGAAAGTGCTGATTTCAAACCCAAAAGATTGCCCGATCCCCAAAATAAGGTCGGAGCAGAGCTGATGATTTTATGGAAAGAAACGCGGGCTCATGGGTTAAAACCATATATTGGACGCTGGTTTGAAATGAGAGCATCCGTTTATTTACGATTGGGCGAGAATAAAGCCGCTTTCCGATCGCTCCTGAGCGCATTGAGATTTGAATTTAAATTGAAATATATTGCCTATGCGTTGCTGATTATCTTGCCGGTAAAATGGCGGTTAAAGGCATTTAGCCACCGAAGCCAGTACAATAAAAGACACTGAAAATAAATAGCTAGCAATAGATGAACGATTAAAACCGTGCCAAAATGTATGCGCCTGTAATTCTCTTTGTATACAACAGATTGAACGAAACAAAATGTACCGTTGAGTCTTTACTTCGAAATAAATTGGCGAAGCATACTCAGTTGTATATTTTTTCAGATGCTGCAAAAGTTGCCGAAGAGATAGTCGTAGTTGATGAGGTAAGGCGGTTTGTGTCGTCTATTGAGGGGTTTGAACAGGTACATATCCATTATGCAATTCAAAATAAAGGACTTGCACGTTCAATTATTGAGGGAATCAACGAGGTAATATTATTGCATGAAAAGGTAATAGTCATAGAAGATGACCTGGTGGTTGCCACAGATTTTCTGGACTATATGAATCAATGCCTGGAGATGTATTCTAAAAGTAAGAATATTTGGTCGATTGCCGGTTATTCTCCACCGATAGAGATTCCGACATTTTATCCGCATGATGTTTTTTTGTTTGGAAGAGCATCCTCTCACGGTTGGGCGACCTGGCTTGACAGGTGGTGTAAAGTGGACTGGCAGGTGAAAGACTTCGAAACTTTTTCTTCCAACCGGAAGGATAGAATCGCTTTTGATATGACGGGAAACGATATGTATCGTTTGCTGGAATTACAGCAAATGGGGCGCATGAATTCATGGGCTATCCGGTTCTGTTATTCTCAGTTCCGAAATAATGCATTTACAGTCTATCCGGTGAAATCAAAAGTGCAAATCAAAGGCTATTCAGCTCAGGCGACTCATAACGGTCTGGCGGACAGACGACACTTTGTTGAACTTTTCGAGGGAGAACTGTATCCTGAAGTTGATGTCTCTGTCGATACAGTTATTTGGAACAGATTCCGGAAACATCAGGATTTACGCCCGATTGGAAAGATTGGATTCTTTCTCTGTAAATACAATCTGGGCTATAAGCAGATTAAGATAATACTCAAGAAGCTGTTCGGACAATAAAATTATGGAATATGGAGTTCTGGAAAATCATAAAATCAGACCTGAAAAGATATAAGAGTCACGGCAAGTTTGAGTGGTTCGAACCCTCAATTGGGGTTATTATCCTTTTTCGTATAGGGCATTCGTTGAGGCAGATCCGATTTGTTCCTGTCCGATGGTTGCTGAATTTATTACATCTACCTATTTATATGATTACCTGTTTCTTCTCTGGGATACACATTGCGAGAGGAGCTTCAATCGGTCCCGGATTACGGATTTTTCATTATGGTTGTATTGTGATAAACTCCGGAGTTCAGATTGGCGAGAACTGCACCATTCGTCATGGCGTAACTTTGGGAAACCGTCGGGAAGATTTTGATTTACCTGTGCTGGGTGATAATGTCGATATTGGAGCCGGTGCTAAGATTTTGGGAGCAGTGCATGTGGGAAATGATGTTTCTATCGGTGCTAATGCTGTTGTAATCAGAGATGTGCCTGATAATAGTATTGCCGTCGGAGTGCCGGCCAGAATAATTTCAAAGAGCGAAAAAGATAATGAAGAACAGAATACTCTTTTTTGATTTTGGTTTTGGTGGTCATGTTATGGAATGGATGAACCATTTCTATAAAGCCGCTACACAAGACTCAGAGGCCGATTTTTTCTTTGTATTTCGTGAAGATGAATTTCTGAAATATTCGCCTTTGATGACCTGGGATAAAGTAGCCAATATTAGTATAATACTGATGCCTCTTAATTACGTATCTCTTTCATCAAAAGGTTCTTATCTGGTAAAAATATTCTACAGGAATTATCTTCTCATGAAGTATATCCGTCAGACCAAAGCAAATAAGGTTTTTTTGATTAACCTGGAACAGTTTATGCCATTGCTTGGTTTGTCCTGTTATCGTAAAACAGAGGTTTCT
>JAUZOF010000248.1 GCA_030706585.1 Bacteroidota bacterium | reverse complement strand
GTGTTTGGTATTTTTGTTTCAATGATACCTTTTGCCGTCTTATTTTATTCAATATTCTGCATAAACAAAGGCATTTACAAAGTATTGAGTATAATTGTATTGTCTCTCATATCCTTAGTAAGCGGAATCTATATCTTCTTCGCCCTTATCTTTTTACCTGATTTAAATTCCGACAAGAGTCACGAAAAGATTCACCAGTATAATAATGACATAGTTGTATATCGTTCTGATGGGGGAGCGACAACTGATTTCGGAATTGATATAGTCAAAGAAAAGAAACTTATACCGGGAGTTGTCATCATTAAAGGGTTATATTCCACCTATCATCAATACGATGTTCGCTGTGTTTTTAAGGCAGACAGTATGATTGTCTATGACAGTAGGTGTAATGACGAACTAGCAAGGATTAAATTATAGTAGTAGATTACGGTGCGCTGCACCTCCCAACAGCATGAGTGCATATTTATCTACAAATAGGACGGTGCTCTGGACCTCTGGTTTGATAGTTAAAATGGCATCTTGCAAATATCTATGAGCTCTGGCACTATGGTAGTTAAAGGTGCAGAGCACATTAATATTTGTAGAAAAACAGAGTAACCCGAGTAGAGGAGGTGCAGAGCACCGATAATCAAAGCTTTTATCTAACTGCTTATCCCCAACTCTTTAAGAGAGCCTATAAGTAACAATCAAATTCGTCACTATATGAAACGAGCCTTATTTCCATCTGTACTTCTATCTGCACTGTTTTTTATTCATTCCACTCTATCCTTTGGTCAAATATGCAGCAATGACTCTCTACTACTTAAACAGTTCGATGCTATTGGAATAACGGATACCTTACATTCTGATGTTCCGAAGCATATTCGATTGGCTATAATTGAAGCATTGCGAAAGAGGAGTTATCCCCCCGTCAAATATTACACAATGGGTAGATTTGAATTTAATTTTCGAAATGGCATCCATGTCGTAAGTGTTGAAGCTCTGAAATTCTTTATTAAACATCGAGATAATCAATACTTTGTTGGAGGGGCCGGAGTAGATGACCTGGAGGTTATCTTTGACAAAGAGCGAAAAAGCGTTTTAAACGTAATTATTAGCGAATGATATGTCCTCAAATACAAACGGTCGGAATCCTAAAATTCCGACCGTTTGTATTTTATCATTACCTCAACACCAGATTCTCCATATCCTGAAAAGCATTCTGCTGATTCTCCCGATCCTTAGCCGTGGCATCCGTCCGGAGGTCAAGACGCGTGAAGACATGCAACCGCGAATCTACCATATCGATATCAATCAAGCCACCAGAGGCCGTGCGCATTCCTTTGTAAATCAACACAGCACTCACCGGGTCGGCCACATCATCCTTCTTCGACTTATAGACCTTCATCGCGCATCCGGAAGGCAGGGTGACGCCCTTCTCCAAATCCTTTCGCACCCGATTAAGCAAAGTCTGCAACTCCTGCAACGTCTCCTGCGGACGGTAGTGATACCAGTATTTGTCTTCAGCCGGACTATCTTTGGTATCAATGTAACCCAGCATCGGACCGAGTATGCCAACGAGTGACAGCGTTTTATTCGAAGCAATCACAATCGGGTCCACCAGCAGGATCTTCTTCGGAATCACTTTCCCGTTGAAATACCCCGACGCTACCATTTCTACAAGCAGCGGTCCGCTGGTCGATGAACCAGTGAAACTGATGTTGGTATAGCCCTCTTTGACCAGCCGTTCGTATTCCGATTTGATGGAATCCTGCCAATCCCGCCAGGTGGATTGCTTAAACTCCTCATAGCTGCGACCGTGACCGCCCAGCAACACCTGCGACAGGAAAACTTTCGAAGAATCGGGCTTCAACCACGCCCGAAATTCATCCCACTCGAAGGTGGTCGCACTGTAACCGTGACAGGCAATGATAACCGGTCTCGCCTTCTCTTCTGCCGTCGGATTGGGGTGGGCAATCGAGGTGAGGTATTTCTCTGGATGGTATAGCGATGGGTCGAATAATTTACCTCCATCCAGCATCGCATCGGTATAGGGCGGTGTCTTGTCACAACCGGCAACCAGTCCCAATATCATCACCACCATGAAGAGACGCATGATCATGTGTCTCTTCGGCGTATTTTGTCTCTTTGACACAGCTATTATTTCTTGAATACGTTCCATGATAATGTCGTTTGAAAGTAAAGGGGAAACAGAGTGCCGGCGCCATTCACACCATTACCCGTGATTACATTATATCCCATCGAAAGGGAAATCTTCAGCGGAAGATGCGTCTCAATGCAGACTCCGCCTTCGGGAGAAAGCAGCATGGAGGTGTTATCCAGATCATCGAAGATCGCATATTCATAATCGGCATGAAAATAACCAGTATTCAACCGGACAAAGGGGCGCACAACATGTTGCGGTCGAAACATCCAAGTGCCGGAGAGGATAAAGTTATCCTGCTTGATAGCATTACTGTTTATAGCCGTTCCCAGTCGGCTGGTCACATAATTCAACCCGAAATAGAGCTTGTCATAGCACAACGTCGGATGGGAGTATTGCACCGAAAGGCCATTTTCATTGTACAGGTTTAGGGTCTTTTGCAGACGAAGCCCTACATCGAGGATGGGCTTCTGCGCCAACCCGGGCAAGGTGAGACCGACAAAAAACAGGAGCAGAAAGCCGCAGAGGGTTGAATGTTTAGGCATAATAAAAGGGTTTTGATTAGGATCTTGAATAAAGAACACACCTGCAAAGGTATTTGTTTGTGGGGTATCTAAAGCAAAACCGCCCTGCTGTGAGAGCAAGGCGGTCAGGAAATATATCGTGAGGGATATTTATTGCTTAATCACTTTAACGGTACTGGTTGTCTGACCGGTTTTCACAGTAACCAAATAACTACCAGATGCCAAACCATACACGTTTAAGCTTACTTTGTTCTGACCGTTAATGGCGTTACACTGTTTATGAAGGACCACTGCTCCCGCCTGGTTAGTCAATATGATTTCAGTCTTATCCGTTACTTCTGCATTGTAAGAAAGATTCAGCGATTCTTTCACCGGGTTGGGATATACCTGTAAAGAAGCATTTGCCTGAACTTTCTCAACCGCCGAGGCGCTGCTTTCCACACGGAGGCTGATGGTTCGCATTGTGGTAGCACCGGCAGCATCGGTAACGGTGAATTTGAATTTAGCCAAGCCGGTTTGTGCAGGAGTAAACTGAGCTGTCTTAGCAGATGAATTTACAGTAACCGTACCATTAGCCACATCCGATGTGGTGAAAGTCAACGTTCCGCTATACCCGCGGGTGAACGCCGACAAGTCAATCTGCAACGGTTGGTTTTGAACGGCTGTAAAATGAGGATTCGCCATCCACTCCAGGTAAGTGTCGAGATTCGTATAACCATCGTGGTCGGCATCGGCATTCGCATCGCTGAAATCTCCGGCTACCGAATTGGCATTCGTGCCAATGATATTCTCCCACCAGTCCGGTAGTCCGTCGTGGTCACTGTCGAAATTAGCCGGACGTGTTTCCTTCGGATAGATTTCATAACCACCCGCGTCGGCCTCATCGTCAATCAGCCCCTTATAGCCGGTATAGCTTCCCACGTAGGTATATGTCCCGTTAAATGTCTCTTTTATAATGCGGATATCGTGGTCGTCAAATACCGGTTGCGTGCATCCCACATCAGAGAGCACACTCTTGTAGGCATCGGTTGCCGAATGGATTTTGGCAAAAGAGGGAAAGAACGGCGCATCCACCCAGGGGCTGTAACCATCAGGTGTTCCCGAATATTTCCGACCGGCCGTTTGGTTTGTTTCATCAAATACTCCTGGCATCACATTCCCTGCGAAATAGTATTTCTGTGTACCGGGGAAGGCATCGTACTGTGCATTCAGCGCATATTTCATCGAACATTCAGGTCCCGGCTTGTAGTAGTTATTGACAAAATTCACTTCATGTGCGCCACCGTCAGTCGTGCGGTTGTCCCAGTTGTACACCACATTATTGAAGATATCGAGGCGGCCAGCGTAATAACCGTTGCCGTCCAATCCTCCTGCCAGGCTCCAGTTGCGGCCAGAGCAGTGAGCCAACAGATTGTGGTGGAAACTACCCTTCTCACCGCTGATACTTGCCGCATAACCGTGAGCCGTTCCAATCGGATAGTTCTGGTGGCCGGCCACATTCAGAGCCTCGGAAATCAGGGTACGTTGCAGGGTGATATTTTTCCCGTTGCGCGAACTGAATGCTTCGTCAATGGTCCAACTGATGGAGCAATGATCGATGATGCAATGGTCGCTGCCCGCCATACCCATACCGTCGTAAGTCTGTCCTTTACCCAGACGAACACGTATATCGCGCACGACAACATCCTTAGCCCCACTCAATCCGAAAGGAGCGCTACGGATACAAATTCCTTTGCCGGGAGCCGTTTGCCCTGCCACAGTGACGTAAGGTTGAGTCAGCGTAAGCCTGGATTGCAGTTGAATGATTCCAGAAACGGCAAAAACAATCGTGCGGGGTCCAATATCATTTGTCACGGCAGCACGCAGGCTACCCGGACCGTCATCATTGAGATTGGTAACCTCAACCACTTTACCGCCACGGCCACCACGGGCAAAACGGCCATACCCTTCCGCGTCAGGGAATGCCAACTGACGGGGACGGAAGTACCAAACGTTACCTTTCGTAACGAGTCCTACCGATGTTATCTCATCTACTCGCCAGTAACAGGTATTCATGCTGTACAGGTTTGATAAAGTATAGGTGGTATCCGACTGTATCCCTTTGTAAAGTGGTGAAGTTACAGTTGCATTAGCTACGCTGGCAGAGTCATTGCCAAAATAGACCTGGTGTTGGGTAACACCTGGAGCCGGGCTCCATAGAAGAGTCTCAGTTCCATTGTCTGCATCTACATGTTCGTCACGATCGGCAGGAACCGGATTTTTAGCAGCTGCTGCGATATTGGTCGTATTTATTTCAAAGCCACACAAGGTTACGTTTTTCTGTGTCGCTGAAGAGGTCCGATCAGCTTCAAACAGCACAACCACATCTTGTCCGTCAACTGCTTGTATTTTGAAATATTTCGTCGGAACATCTGAGGTTTTGAGCGCACGATTGCTAGGCATCAATTTCTCTACAGTCAAAACCCCGTTCACATAGATATTAATCGGGCTAAAAGTGTATGCCAATGGGCTGTCAAAAGTATTGTGAAATGTGAGAAGAGTATGCTCCCCGGCTGGTAGACCGCTGATGCGCATTTCTATTTTTGCCCCGTTATTGGCATTGGTTCCAGCGACCATGACGCCATCATCAACGAGGCGGGCATAATACGGAGATGAGATGCCGGCTTTGTACCATTGGGTCGTCAATCCTGTGCCAAATTCATCTACTTGTGTGAATTTGATTTTAACGCCGCTGATTGTCATGCTATCGCTCTTCGCCCCATCAACAGCGAGATACCACGAAGTGTACCCCGGCTCATTAACTTCTGATGCTTGTCGTCCTGATTTGTTTAAATCGACTTTTATAACCGGAGAATTTTGTGCAAAAACAGCTTCGGTTTGAAATAAAAAAGTGACGCATGCAATTGCAATCCAATATCGCCACTGTGAAAGGGTTGGTTTGTAAAGAATTCTCATTACGGTCTTAGATTTATATTTAAGTCCGTAAAATTAGTTTGCATTAGAAATTCCGATGGGTGGAAATTGGTAAATAAAGTGGAAAAACTGGTGGATAAGCAGCTTATAATATAACCGTTTCCTTCTTTTTGATGTAAAAATCACAAACGATACTACCGTCATACATCTCAGGGAATGAAGTGCGGACAGCCAGTTTCTGGTTCTCATTCCGCTTCGCAGCGAATTGTTTCTTGTCCTTGTAAAATGAGGTCACCGCTTTCCAAATCGCGATCGCATTTCCGGTTTTTCCGCCAACTAACGTAACAAAGAATGCCAAAGTATCCAGAATCAACCGGATGAACAGCACCTTGTTAAGCTCCTTCGCCGGAAGATTTTTGTAGAGCATCAGCAGGTTGTTTCGGAAATTGAGATAGGTTTTTCTCGGGCTTTCGGTCGAAAGCGTTGCTGCTCCAAGGTGGAAAACCGTACTTTGGGGAATGCAATAAAGGTCATAACCTCTTGACTTCAATCGCCAGCACAGGTCAATCTCCTCCATGTGGGCAAAGAAGTCCCCATCGAGTCCGCCCACTTCGTAATAGAGTTTAGTACGGATGAAAAGGCACGCTCCGGTCGCCCAGAAAATCGGGATGATGGAGTCGTATTGTTGGGTGTCTTTTTCCAGGATTTGAAAAAGCCTTCCCCGGCAGAACGGATACCCCAGGTGGTCGATAAAACCGCCACAGGCTCCGGCATGTTCAAAATATTCGGGATTGCGGTAAGCGCGGATTTTAGGTTGGCAGGCAGCTACTTGCGAATGGGAATCCATAAAGGAGACCAGCGGCTCTATCCAGCCCGGAGTAACCTGTACATCAGAGTTCAACAGAACGGAATATTCTGTCTGAATTGCTTTCAGCGCCTGGTTGTAACCTTCGGCAAAGCCCCGGTTCTTATCCATAGGGATAATTCCTACTTCGGGAAACTCCGATTCCAGAACTGCGAT
>JAUZOF010000247.1 GCA_030706585.1 Bacteroidota bacterium | reverse complement strand
TGGATATCGCTTGGGGAAATGTTGAGTAACTGGCTGTAATCGTCCGAGTTGGCTGTGGAAAAGTTGAAATCAGACGAAACGTCAACCGGCATAGGTACACCGTCTAATACGAAAAGCGGTTCAGCAGATGCGCTTAATGATGACGTACCGCGGATGCGGATGGAAGTTCCGGCTCCAGGGTCGGCACCTGTCAGGATATCCACGTTGGGCAGGGCTCCCTGAAGGGCTTCGGTGACGTTGGTTACGTTGGCTGTCTCCAGGTTATCCAGGTTGATTTTTTGTACAGCCGATACGCGTTCGCGGGTAGTTTGTCCCAATGCGTTTTTCTCAATCTTTCGGGCTGATACTTCAACAGCGTTAAGCGTAGTGGCATCTTCCAGAACGATATTAACCGTTTTCTGGTCAGTATATTTGATCGATTTTGAATTGTAACCAACAAACGAATATCTGATGGTAAGGTTTCCTTTTTCAGGGATCTTCAGTCTGTACTCTCCGTTCAGATCCGCGATACAACCGCCCAGAGAACGGTTATCTGCATTCATGATATATACGTTGGCACCGGTCAGTGCTTCGTTGGTTTTTGAGTCACGGACAGTACCGGTCAGTATCCTTTGTGCTGCTATAGATTGCACTGCCAGCAGGGCAATCAGTGATATTGCTATTTTTTGAAATATCTTCATATCCGTAGTTTTATTTATTCGACTGCCAATGTTTTATCAATCATATAGACAGCTCCGTCTGCGTAGATATAAGGGAAATAGTTTAAGACTTTCGCTTCATTTCCTTTGGCATCAATGATGACCAACTCACTTCCGCGGTCAACCAGAGTGAAAGTAGCGGTGGTCCCGTCCGATTTTTTTCCGAATGTGACCAGTTGACCCTGTACGTTGGCTCCCGGGAAAGGGTAATCCAGCAGGTTGCTGGCGCTGACATTGATGAAGTAGGGTTTGAATAAAGCCGCCACTTTATCAGTGGTTTTGCTTGGCAAAGCGTTATAAGCGGCAAGCAGACTGGCTGCCGGCGGTACCAAGGCGATAAAACGCTCTCCCTGCAGGAAGTTATACGGAGGCGTCGCTGAAGTAAATCCGGCGGCAGTCATGTAAGCTATAAATGTTTTTAAATCTGCGGGAGAAGTAGTGGTTGAAAGCGATTTAAACTGGTTCGATTCCGGAACAAGAGCAGAAGCAGTCTCTCCACTTAAAGCATATGCATTTCCATTGTCCCATTCGCCATCGATTTTAGTGAACGTAGGCACCTTGGCATCCGCGCCAATATTGTAAAGGGATGAAGAATAAGCTTTATTCCCTTTTGTGTAAATGTAGTTGTATGGTTGCAGAGTGCGGTAAACCGCTTCATTGGTACGTGTTGAAATCTTTTCAGTAGCAATATGCGAACCGGCCAGTGTTTTCTTTTGGTTGACACTCATGGTGGTTGGGCCGTTATCCCCGTCAATCTGAATCTCCTGCGCTCCGTATTTCAGCGGATTTGTATTAATGTAGTACATCGCTTTACCATCCAGGTTGGTATATGACAGCAACATATCATTTGACGGATAGAAAATGTCAAAGGAGTTGGAATTCGAAATCAAAGTCGGGATGTATGATGCATTTTTCATCATATCCAATATCAGGTTGTATTTTGGATCACAATACATCGGTGCGGTTACCTTCTGGAACATCGGTGGAACGACTACCTGATTCAGTCCGTAGATAGAGCCGTTTACGCAGATGCTTTTCTTTTGAGCGGCGCTTCGGTCGAATTTGATCGGAGTGCCATAAGTCGATTTGTACAGACCCGATTCAATTTGCTGAGGAAAGAGAATGGTGCCGCTCCATACGTGGTTTTGCAGGAATGCCAGCATCGGCTCGAAATTTACTTTCGTAATATCCGAATAGTAAGGAGCCCAGTATTTGTTGAAGAACGCCTGCATTGCACTGTTGTCTGGAGCAAAGACATTATGCGCACCATAAGAAAGAATAGACAGCGAGAGATAAGATGAAATAGGCCATTCGGAAGCTATTGCCGGAAGGGTTACACCGTAGCTTTTTACAACTAGAGAATCCCCTTTACCGTAATCCGTCGTGGCGGTCGCATCGTATTGATACTGGGCAAAGCGGTCATAAGCTTTGGTAAACTGTGAGTAACCGGCGTCATTCTTCAGATTGGTATAAATGGTTTCGAGCGGATCGAGCACCTTATTCAGTGTATAGACATAACCATTGTCCGAAACAAGGGCATAATCTTTGACAGAAGCGTTAGAAACGTTGAAACCATTGGTTCCGGTCCATGTGGAATTCGGATAAAAGAATTCGTAGTTTGATTTGGCATCAATCCCTTTTCCGACGAATATGTTATTTGAAAAAACCGGAAGGAAACG
Organism: Bacteroidota bacterium; assembly: GCA_030706585.1. GTDB lineage: Bacteria > Bacteroidota > Bacteroidia > Bacteroidales > UBA7332 > CAXXIC01. The sequence goes on along the minus strand of JAUZOF010000247.1, from coordinate 4,228 downwards.
ATCAAAATGAATCACTTTGTGATATTGTCCCAAAGTTGCATCGTATTCCACCGAGATGGAGTCGCGGCTTTTGGTCCGGAACTTGTAATACATTCCTTTGTACTGGTTTTCCGATTCCACGCCATTGGGTTTGTAGTCTTCAAATTGTTCTTTGTTGAACGAGTAAAACAGTAAATGAAAACCTACCAGCTTGTCTAACTTAGAAAGCGGAATGTCATTTACGGAATTGTAATTATTCGCGGTCAGGTAGGCCTGGAAAGCCGAATCGGTCGGAGCCATAACAGTGATGATGCCTTTGCCCTGAACCAGGTCTTTGTACGATGTCCGCTCTACCGCCGAAAGAAAAAGCTTGAAGTTGCCATTCTTTTCAAGCAATTCCCAGTAATTACCTTTCATCCAGTCGGTGGTTTCATAATATTTATCCAACTCGTTCACACACGAGGTGAGAAAGCTGAATAAACCAACAAAAAGTGGAATCCATTTTTTCATGATTGTGATTATTGATTAACGATTGTGTGTTTAGTTTATAGCGTTTTTGCCTGTATTGTTTATGGCATAGGTTGCAGTCCTTCCCATTTGACGTTCCATTTGCCGTCTTTGGGGAAACCAGGATTCTTATCTTTGCAGCCATCCCAACCGGCGCACATCATGGCTACAGCGCTTAGCAGGCCACCATTTCCGGGTAGGTAAATGCGCAGGCGTTCGTCCTGATAGTTATGTCCGTTGGGCAAATAGGTATTGGTGCGTTTGTCCATCAGTAAGGCGCCAACTGCTTTATCCGGTATGCCCAGACGAGCGGCTGACATCGCAGTCATGGCAAAATCCCAACCCCAGGTTTTGCCCCAGTTCCAGTTGTCCCAAATCCAGTTGAAGGTGTTTTTCATATAATCTGTTCTGACCAGATTACATTTAGGTAAAATGCCCAATGCGCCGAGTACCGCCATGTGGTCGGAGGTAAAACGGATATCTTTATAAGTGTCAGTCGCGGTTTCTGCGGCCAGATAGAGGCCATCTTGTGCTGCCAATGGTGAAAGTTTATCAATCAGCTCTTCCCATTGCAGGTTCTTGGGAAGTCCGGCACGTTTTCTCCACTCCTGCGCCACTCCCATGGCAAAATGCCAGTAAGAGAGTTCGAATGGCGGATTGACGGTTTCGCTGGCACGTAACGTTTCCTGAGCGGGAATAGCACCTTTGAGCACGTATCTTCCCTCCAGCATGTCATAGGTGGCAAACGATGCCATAAACTCTGCCGTAGCGAAAACCAAATCTTTATACTTGTTGATAACCTCCTGCGAAGGATGGTTGCGGTAAGCCATTTCGGCCATATAAATAAAGTGAGGCTGCTGCCAAATCAGGAAAGAACCGACTTTCGAAGGCGATTCCACTCCCGACGGATCGGTCATCTTCATCCAGCGTACTCCTTTAAAGCCTTGTCTTTCGGCAATCTGCTTCGCAATCGGGTAAGCCTTGAAGTACCAGTCGAGGCTGCGCTCCATCAGGTCGGGACGCCCCCATAAAGCAAAATGAACAGCATGCCACCAGTGCATTTCGAGGTGAAATTTGCCAAACCAACTGTTATAGGTCAGTCCCGTCTCCTGCGGTGGAACGTTTCCGGAGCATTGAATGGCCATCAGGTATTGGGAAAGCACTACACGGCGTTCCAGCTCTTTAGCTCTTGGGTCTTTACATTGAGAAAAATCAATCGCGCCACCTCTTTGCCAAAAGCCTTTCCAGTAGTCAGCCGAACGCTTCTCTGTTGTTGAAAAAGTGGAGTGATCAACGGGTTGCTGTTTTTGAGTGTACGCACACGTAAACGAAAACGAATTACCTTTCGGTGATAAAATAAAGTAGTGGGCAGCTTTTTCCGAGAAGTCGGCAGCGCCTGTCCATTGGATGGTTACGTAATATTCGGTAGCGTCAATCACACGTTTCAGGATGACGTATTGTGCTCCTTTTTCCACGATGGAGGTCTGGTGTTTTTCCGGAGAGTTCCAGTTGCAGGCATCATCGACGTGTTTGCCTGACGGATATGGGAATTTAAAGTTGATCTGCAAATGTCCCGCTGGTATAAGCGAAGAATTAATTTCACCGGCAATCATATCTGCTTCCGGGTCGCAAACTGTTTTTACCGCCACTGGCTGATTGTCCACCGAGAAACGGCTGTTAATCTCCCCGCTCCAGAGGTTTAATTGTTGGTTGATATTTTTCAGGTCGGCAGGAGTTACTTTTTTGCCATTATTGGTGGTCATTTCCAGCCCGACCAGTCCCAGATGAATGCGGTGGGGATTCACACGAAACCAATCGGAGGCTTCCTGCTGGCGTCCCTTTTCATTAAACTGGGTAGAGTATAACTCCTGATGGCCTCTGAAGTCATACGCTTTCAGAGTCTCTTCAAAACGGTAGTTGTTGGGATTGGCAAAGCTATGCCATCCCCATTGGGATTGGGTGCCTAATGGAACACCATCAAGATACTTTTCAGGGAAAGTCTGCAATCCGGTAATGTCGGTTGTGAATGCAAAATTACCGTTTCCTACACTTAGCGAATTCAGCGAGTCCAATGCATTGACCGATACATTGTTTCGGGTGACTAATGCTTCCCGATTAATGGGTGTGTTTTTTGCTTGAAGGTATATAAATGCAAAAAACAACAGAGCAAGAAATAGATTTCTTTTCTGTCTCATGGTTTAATTATAAGGTTAATGTGTAAAGCGGTTTTTCCCAGCTTTTTTAGTGAAAATAGTAGATAGTAAAAGCTGAAAAATATGTAAAAACAAAAGTAAGAAGCCTCGTTGTTATGCGGGTTGTCAAAATGATTTTAATGATTAGTGATTTGATTTTTCGGGATAATTCAGGATTTGGGTGTTATGTGTTGTAATCTATTGTAGGATAGTGTGATAAGTTGTTTAAACTCGGGATAGAGCAGGATAGGTCAAAAATGGCAGTTGTTTTAGGGGGTAAAAGTGATTTTTACACAGGCTGTTTCGGGATGAGCGTGGGCGAATTGATAAAATTAAAGATATGGTATCATTTAAGGACAAAAAAAGAGGGCTTTAGGCCCTCTGGTCATTTGGTTGAATTCTCCCGTCCATGGTGGCGGTATTCAAGCGGCGTAAAGCCGGTTTTCTTCTTGAATAAGGTGGAGAAATGTTCCGTAGATTCGTAGTTGAGCATGATCGAAATCTCTTTTACCGGCTTTCCGGTATGCGTCAACAGCTCTTTGGCCTTTTGCATCTTTAGCTCCTGGAAGTATTTGGCGGGAGCAAAACCGGTATAATCTTTAAATACCTTTCTAAACCACGAATAACTCAGGTTGAGTTTCGAGGCGAGCTGTTCCAGGTCAATGTCTTGCATGATACTTTCGCGCATAATGATTTTGGCCCGCTCAATCTTCTGGTCAATTTCGTCTGTTTCGAATATTTTGTTTTTGGAGATGGAAAGAGCGATACCGGTGATGTGCATTACTATCCCGGCTAACAGTTGCTGAGCGCCGCTTTTGTCTGCCTTGGCGACCTCAATGGCTTCCTTGTAAAGGCGCACGATTTCTTCGCTCAGTCCGATGTTTAAAATAGGATTTGCCGGGTCTAGAAAACCGGAAACAACAAGGTTGTCAATGATAGAGCCTGAAAAGCCTATGTAATATTCGTTCCAGCCCGACTTGATGTCCGGATGATAAGTGTGCCATTTACCGGGATAAAGCAGAAACAGGGAGCCCTGTCCGATTTGAGTTTCCGGGGTATCATCGCATTTGAAGACACCATGCCCCCGGGTGATATAAACAAGCTGATATTCGCGGAGAATTCGCCCTTTATTATAATTGAAATAATAACCGGAGGGATGTTCTTTGAGAGGATACTCCGAGCCGGGTTTGATTTCCTGAAAACCGACGCTGTTTACTGTCAGACCCCATTGATGGTCACAATCATTGGCAATCAGATACTTGATGTCGATGCTTTCATTGTTTGAAATCATAAGATGCTGTGTTTGTTAGTAGTATTAGAAGTCCAAAAATAGCTATTTTATCACAAATGAATATCGCAATGGGTTGATAATCGCTGACTTTGTGGATGAAATGACTGGAAATGAATGGAAATCCATGCCAAAGGCCATTTGTTCCGGGACAAAAAAAGCGAAACCGTGTTGATTTCGCTTTTCAATATTATTCCGCATCAGGCAATGCTTTTGCCGCGATGTCCAGCTGCTCATACCACTCTTCTCCGAAACGACGAAC
>JAUZOF010000246.1 GCA_030706585.1 Bacteroidota bacterium | reverse complement strand
TACGATACAAAACGTAAATCCGGGGATTATTTTTTGTGTTATTTTATAACTGTAAATCAGTCTACAATTCTGACTGAATAGACTTCTTCAAGCTTTCTCAACTGCTCGAAAAGAAGTACGTAATCGGTTTTTATTTTTACATATACACTAAAATGTAGTTCGGTGACATTTCGGTGAAAATCCTGTTCGATGAAAATATCATGTATCGAAACACCATGTTTTCTCAATAATTCTTCCACTTCCGCTTTCCTGACTAACAAGTCACTAAAAACCAGAATGACCGTTTTGGAGTTCCATTCAATCATAACCTTCCTTTCGAAATTGGCCATATTAATCAGGATAAAAAGCGTAATGACCATCCCTGCCAGAGAAACCTCATACATCCCGGCTCCGATAGCCAGCCCCAGTGCTGCCACCATCCAGATGGAAGCGGCTGTGGTCATGCCTTTAATCGCTCCCCGGCTTTGAATAATCGCCCCGGCACCCAGAAAACCAATTCCGGTAATCACCTGCCCGGCTACCCGTGTCGGGTCGGAGCTATAGGTCCCCCAAAAGACCTGTGGTAAATAAAGAGATATCAGCATCATTACTGTGGAGCCGACACAAATCAGCGTGAAGGTACGGAATCCGGCATAGTGCTTGCTGTGTTGGCGCTCATAACCAATTATTCCACCGATGATAAGACTGAGCGCAAGCCTGAACATGGAGGTTTCAAAATTGACCTCTCTGGAATAAATAATATCAGTAAACCAGGTTGACATGGTAGTAGGTATTTAAGGAGTTAAAGGGAGGAAATGGTGTTAAACACTAAGTAAGAGGGAAGTTGTCAAAAACCTTTCCTCCTACCTGTTAGGGAACTTTGCTAATTCAGCCTTTTATTTCGTCCAGCTCCATGGTCAGTTCCGTCCAACGGTCCATTTCAGCGGAAAGCTTTTGTTTCAATGCCCCGTGTTGCGTGTAAAGAGAAACATCAGATGCGCCTTCCGGAGTTGCCATTTTTTCTTCCAATGCTGAAATCTCCGTTTCGATTTTTTCAATCTGCTTTTCGGCATCGGCAATCGACTTCTCGATTTTACGGATTTGCTTACTAAATTCTTTACGTGCTTCGTAGCTTTCCTGACCGGAAGTTTTGGGAGCCTCTACGGTTGCCGCTTCTTTGTCTGCGACAGTTTTACGCTCCAGCTCCTGCAAGTTTTCCATCTTCTTTTTCTCGAGGAAAGCGTAGATTCCGCCAAGGTGTTCGGTCACCTTCTGGTTTCCGAACTCATAGACTTTATCCACCAGCCCGTCAAGGAATTCGCGGTCGTGAGAAACGACAATCACCGTCCCGTCGAAGTCTTTGATGGCATCCTTGAGCACATCCTTCGAACGCATATCGAGGTGGTTGGTCGGCTCATCGAGAATCAGCAGGTTAACCGGCTCCAGCAGCAAACGAATCATTGCTAATCGGCTTCGTTCACCACCCGAAAGCACCTTCACCTTCTTGTCCGAAGCCTCTCCGCCAAACATGAATGCGCCGAGAATATCCCGGATTTTAGTGCGGATGTCTCCGACTGCAACATAGTCAATGGTCTCAAAAACGGTCAGATTCTCATCAAGCAGCTGCGCCTGATTCTGGGCAAAATAACCAATCTTAACATTGTGTCCCAGCTTTAGAACGCCCGAAAAACCGGTTTCGTTCATGATACATTTTACTAAAGTTGACTTACCTTCACCGTTCTTGCCGACAAACGCCACCTTCTCTCCCCGTTTGATGGTAAAGTTGGCATTGGCAAAGACCAGATAATCATCGTAGTACTTGCTCAAATCCTCGGCAATCACCGGATAATCACCCGAACGGGGTGCCGGAGGGAAACGCAAGCTGAGCGCCGAACGGTCAATTTCATCGACCTCAATACGCTCTATTTTGTCGAGTTGTTTGATGCGCGACTGTACCTGAACGGACTTGGTAGATTTATAGCGGAAACGTTCGATAAAGGCTTCGGTATCTGCAATCTGTTTCTGCTGGTTTTCATAAGCACGAAGCTGCTGCTCACGACGTTCTTCACGCAGCACCACATATTTGGAATAGGAAACTTTGTAATCATGAATGTCACCCAGCGAAATCTCAATGGTACGGGTAGTCACGTTATCGAGAAAAGCGCGGTCATGCGATACCAATACCACGGCATTGGCACGCGTCGCCAGAAACTGTTCCAACCACTGGATAGACTCGATATCGAGGTGGTTGGTCGGCTCATCGAGCAGCAACACATCTGGCTGACGCATAAGCAGTTTAGCCAACTCGATACGCATGCGCCATCCCCCACTAAACTCAGATGTAGGGCGGTCAAAATCACTGCGTTTGAAACCCAGTCCCATCAGCGTCTTTTCGATATCCGCCATGTAATTGGCAAAACCCATCATTGCCAGTTGTTCGTTGGCATGGGTCACCCGGTCAATCAGTTTGTGGTAGGAATCAGACTCATAGTCGGTGCGTTCCGCCAGTTCGAGATTCATCTTCTCAATCTCTTTTTCCTTATCAAAAAGATGCTTGAATGCCTGCTCGGCTTCCTCAATCACGGTGCGGCTGTTATCATGCACCATGTGCTGGGGCAGATAGCCGATAGTCACCTCTTTGGGGTAGCTGACGTTTCCGCGGGTCGGAGTCTGCACACCTGCCAATATCTTCAGCATGGTACTCTTTCCGGCACCGTTTTTACCGACCAGGCCGATGCGGTCTTTCTTATTTATTACGTATGTGATGTCGTCCAACAGTGTAAAACCGCCAAACTCTACGGTCAATCCTTCTACTGAAATCATTATTTGCAGGTGTAATTTGATTTGTGGGTCCGTAGATGGAGTGCGACTCTGAGTCGCGCTCCATCTTTGATTTTCCAAAAACGGAGCACAAAGATAGCCCAATTTTCGCAGGGTAAAAAAGGGGAAGAGCAAACAAATCCCCTATCCCACTCCTCTCTTTGCCGAATTTCCCCTACCTTTGCGGGAATTGAAAATGCAAAATCGTCTCCGGCTGTAAAAACCGGTGGATTTACGCCCTTTTCCTGAGAAATGAATTTATCCGACATTCAACATATTTGCCTCAATAACGGGATTCCCTTCTACAGCTACCGGATGCCACAAACCAACGATGTGGTAACGGGCATCCAACTCACTCCGGAAGTAGAGTCTTTTACCGGTTTTGAAGGACATCAGCAAGGATTTGTGGTGGCTCCGTTTGATACGGAAAACCATTTGCCCTCCCTCTTTATCAGCGGGGAAATTATTTTTGAAAATATCGACCTGACGGCTGAAGATTCTGAGAGATTGAAGGCCATTCATTACACTCTTCCCGCCCCGGACGAGAAAATCTTCGAAATCCAGAAACCCGATTATCTGAAGCAAGCTGCCGGGCTTATCCGTAAACTGGCTGACGGTGAATTGAAAAAAGTAGTGCTTTCGCGCATCATCCATCACTCCAAGGGTTCACAGTTGGATGCTCCGACCATCTTCGAAGCGCTTACCCGCTCCTATCCACATGCTTTCGTTTCACTGTTTCATATTCCGGGAAAATGCACCTGGCTGGGCGCAACGCCTGAAACCCTGCTTTCCGTTTCCGAAAATAGCCTCCGTACTATGTCATTGGCCGGGACCAAGAAGAAAGATGCAGCCATCGAATGGACTTTCAAAGAACGGGAAGAGCAGCAGATGGTAACCGATTTTGTGGAACAGGTTTTAGGAAAATTCAAGGGACTGGAGATTTCCAAAGACGGACCCAAAGAGGTGGAAGCAGGCAATCTCTGCCACTTAATGACGGCATTCGATTGCAAAGGGAAACTCTCGCCGGAGGATTTAGGCAAATTGGTCAGCGAACTGCATCCTACTCCGGCTGTAAGCGGACTTCCCAAGTCTGCATCGATGCAACTGATACGCCAAACGGAACAGCACGACCGTGAGTATTATGCCGGATTTATCGGTCCGGTAGTAGGTGAAGACATCGACCTGTTTGTCAACCTGCGCTGCATGAAGCTGATGAAAGAGAGCGTTGCTTTCTACGTGGGTGGCGGACTGACCGCCCTCTCCGATCCCGATGCCGAATGGCAGGAGACTTGCCTGAAAGCAGAGACGCTTTCGCGGTTTGTAGAGATGAATGTGAAGGAGCTAAGTCGCTAAGGAATCGCGATAAAAACAGTTAACCCAGAGACCTAATCGCACTGTCATCCCGTGCTTGACACGGGATCTCAAAATGGCAGAATTAAGAGATCCCGCATCAAGTGCGGGATGACAACACAAGCATTGCATATCACATAAAATACACCAGGCGTCACCACGCCCTTTCGATAAAAAACTATGAACAGCACATCAGATAAAGAGACCGTACAAATCATTGTTGACCTTTGTGCCCGTAAAGGCGTGAAACGGGTAGTAATCTCTCCGGGGTCGCGCAATGCTCCGCTATCCATCACCTTCAACCGAGACAAGCGCATCGAATGTTTCGTGATTGTGGACGAACGCAGTGCGGCATTCTTTGCCCTCGGCATGGCACAGAAATCGGGCGAACCCGTTGGTCTGGTTTGTACTTCCGGCACTGCGTTGCTCAACTACGCTCCCGCCGTGGCCGAAGCTTTTTATCAGCGCATTCCGCTGGTGATACTTTCGGCAGACCGTCCGACCGAGTGGATTGGTCAGGATGACAGTCAGGCCATCAACCAACAACTGGTATTTGCCAATTTCACCAAATACAACTGCCAGTTGCCGTCAGAAGTGACCTGCGCCGACGAAGCCTGGCACGTAAACCGCAGCGTCAATGAGGCTATCAACGCAGCAGTATCGGGTCGTAAAGGGCCGGTTCATATCAATATTCCTTTGCGCGAGCCACTTTACGGAACAATGACCGCTAACGAAAAAGCGCAACGGACATTTACCCAGTTCGAGCCAGAGTCTGTTCTCTCACAGCAAGCGATTACCGAACTACAGGAAAGAGCAAAACAAAGCCCCAACATCCTGATTCTGGCCGGATTTTTACCTAAAGAATCTGGCGAAGCAGCAAATGCAATCATCAGGAAAATCGAGTCTCTACCCAATGTCGTGGTACTGGCAGAACCAATATCCAATATCCAAAGTAAAAAATCCATCAGCACCATCGACCGTGTGCTGAATACCTTTTCGATAGAAGAGGCGCAGGATTTCCGGCCTGACCTGCTGATTTCTTTTGGCGGAGCTTTGGTTTCGAAACAAATCAAGACTTTTCTCAAGAAATACCCGCCCCGCGAGCATTGGTACATCGGTAAAGGCGAATCGCACATCGACACTTTCCGTCAATTGACGGCATTGATACAAACCGAACCGGCGGCTTTTCTGGAGCAGCTTTTCACCGGGATTACGCTGCCTGTATCTGATTTTGCCAGCCGCTGGCAAGCGAAAGCCCAACTGGCCACAGAACGTCACGACGCATTTATGCAAACCGCTGAATGGAGTGATCTGAAAGCATTTGACTTCATCAACAACGCTTTGCCCGAAGGCTCTGACCTGCAATTGGGAAACAGTTCGGCTGTCCGTTACGGTCACCTTTTTGAGCAAAAAAACATCAACAGCATACAGAGCAACCGCGGTACCAGCGGCATCGACGGCTCCACCTCGACAGCAATCGGGGCAGCGTGGCTGAATGATAAAATCACCACTTTCATCAGCGGTGACATCAGCTTTTTCTACGACTCGAATGCATTCTGGAACAAATTCCTTTCGCCTAACCTGCGTATAATAGTTATGAAAAACGGCGGCGGAGGCATTTTCCGGTATATTCCGGGACCATCGTTGGTACAGGAACTGGATGACTATTTCGAAACGGCTCAGGATGTAAATGTAGAAGGGATTGCCCGGTTGTATAACCTGCCGTTTTACCGGGCAACAAACGCGGAAGAGCTGGAACAGATTTTACCTCAGTTTTATGCACCGCATCAGCAACCGGTGATTCTGGAAGTGACGACTCCCCGAAAAGTTAACGATGAGGTGTTGAGAAAATATTTCGCAGCGATGCGGAACTGAAAAATGAAGTCCGGAAATGAGTAAACAACAGGCCATTTGCGGACTTTTTATTTAGCTAAAGTGTTATAAGAGAAAGCCATTAGTTATGCATTTCTCTATCAATCAAATCTATAAAATCATGGCCGAGGTAGGCCGGAGAAACTTTCTCCCTTCTGAACTCAAATACCTCGCCGATATTGAAGAGGCTCTTCCCATCGGTCATGACCAAACCATCTCACAGCCTTACGTAGTAGCATTTATGACTGCTGCCCTTTCGCCCTCAAAAGATGAAAAGGTACTCGAAATCGGGACCGGAAGCGGCTTTCAGGCGGCGGTACTTTCCAAACTGGCACATAAAGTCTATACGGTGGAAATCATTAAAACACTGGCCGATGAAGCCCGGGAGCGCCTGTTTCAATTGGGCTATGAGAATGTATTTGTGCAGCACGGCGACGGCTACTGGGGATGGAACGAACAGGCGCCATACGATTGCATCATCGTTACGGCCTGTGCTGAGACGGTTCCCCAAACGTTGATTGACCAACTCAAACCGGGTGGTCGCATGATTATCCCGGTCGGACCGGTACATGGGGCGCAGAGTCTGGTCTTGATTCAGAAAGATGAAGCGGGGGTAATCTCCTCAAAAAAT
>JAUZOF010000245.1 GCA_030706585.1 Bacteroidota bacterium | reverse complement strand
CATTACCGGTTTCGTCCATGATCTTTTTGAAGTTGGCTCCAAATCCTATACCTCCGGCTATTCCGGTCAGACCTTTTCCCCACGAAGAGTTATATTTTGCATCAGCCCAGTCCATCTCGGTAACCATAATCGGTGCAAAATCGGAGACCGGTTTGATTTCAGCGTCCCATGCAGCCTTAAAACCATCATATCCGTTGATGGTCGATGTATTTCCTCCATCCTGACTACCAAACCAACCCGGATAGACATGTATGGCATAACCGATATTATCTCCATCAATAGGATTAACGGCAAAACCCTTGTATTTCGCCTGCCATCCCAATCCCGGTGCCCAGAGTATATTTGAGCAGCCGTTGGCTCTCATCGTATCAACTACAGGTTGTAAGAACCTTTTCAGGTTATCGAAATGCCCCTGTGAATTATTTCCGTAATCACCGTTAGGGCCTAAAATTGTCACAGGTTCATTAGCCAGCTCAAACATGATAGCCGGATTATTTTTCAGTTTCGGGTGCTGTGAAACAATATCCCACACCTTAATCAGGTATTTATTATACTCGTTACCAACGGAAATGGTATCCGGACAAACACCGGGAGGACGCATAACAACATACAGTCCTTTCGAAATGGCATATTCAGCCATGGGGATAAATACCTGATCCAGATAGGTTTTAAAGCGGTTCTCATCGAATGCAGAGATATCATTTTCACCGGTAGTACTTACCCCCGGTGTATTGGACCAATAAGGATCCATATGTAAGCGCATGAAATTCACTTTCCATCCTGCAGCTATAATCCCATCAATCTTACTTTTGTTGTAATTCAAACATCCCGCAACATCATAGTTTGTCCATTTTGTACCCTGTTCATTGAACCACGGACTGTAAGTTTGAGCAAAGCCGTGAAGATTTACCTTATTTCCGTGAGAATCTTTCAGATAACGACCTTCGATATGCAGCCGTGGCATTGCACTTCCCACCCAGGCATGCATATTCAAAGCCATTGCCAGAAATGAAACCGAGAGTAAGAGCCTAGTCAATTTTGTCTTCATGTAAATTTTATGATGGAATGGTTTATTATTATTTTCTGATAATCGTGTATGTTTTACCGGCTTTAGTTGGCAAATCGTATAACCAGGTCTTCTTCAGATTTACAGGTTGAAGCTTTGCCGAAGCTGAGATAAGTGGCGTTTTCACCTTAACGGTTTCAAAAAAAGGATTTGAATTCTCGCCGGATGCTGTAATCATTGACTTTCCACCAGCCAATTCAACTTCATTAGGTACCCGCAGACGGCAATTTCCTCCCATATTGGATTTAATGACAATTTTCTGTACCTGATTATTTTCCCAGGACACACTTACCTCAAAACCACCATATGCTTTCAAGCCGGAGATACTTCCCTTTTTCCAGTCATCGGGCAATGCGGGAAGAATATCAATAGCGCCATCGTGGCTTTGCAACAGCATTTCTGTAATACCAGATGTGCAACCGAAGTTTCCATCAATCTGGAAGGGAGGATGCGCATCGAATAGGTTGGGATAAGTACCTCCGTTATTACCGGAGTTTACCGGATCGACCAAAGTTAATTGATCTGTAATCAGGTTCAGTGCATGATTACCATCCAACAATCGCGCCCATAGGTTGATCTTCCATCCCATCGACCATCCGGTAGAAACATCACCTCTATGAACTAAAACAGTGCGTGCTGCATCAAATAGTTCCGGAGTTGCATCCGGCGTAATCTGATTACCGGGGAATAATCCATATAGGTGGGAAACGTGCCGGTGCTTATTTTCCGGATTATCCCAGTCCCCCATCCACTCTTGCAACTGCCCATATACACCAATACGCATCGGAGGCAGACGGTCGAGGATTTTCTGGAATTCGGTCATAAGGTCAGAGTCCTTCTTCAGCAATTTTGCCGTTTTGATGGTTTTGGTAAAAAGGTCAAACAAAATCTGGTTATCCATGGTCGTCCCGGCAGATAAAGCGCTGCTATGTCTGTCAGGAAAGTTCTCCGGAGAGATCGAAGGGCTTACCACTAACCATTTGTGCGTTGGCTCTTCGATCAGGAAATCCTGATAAAATTCGCAAGCAGACTTCAACACCGGATAAACCGATTCGAGGTATTTCAGGTCGCCATTATAGAGATATTTTTCCCACAAATGCTGCGACAACCAAGCACCACCCATTGGCCACAATCCGGCATTGGCAAAATCGACTACGCCACAGATGCGCCAAAGGTCGGTATTGTGATGAGCTACCCAGCCGTCACAACCATACATGGTTTTAGCTGTCTGTTTTCCGGTCTCGGAAAGTTCTTTAATCATTTGGATCAATGGCTCATGCATTTCCGACATATTACATTTCTCAGCCGGCCAGTAGTTCATCTCTGTATTGATATTGATGGTGTATTTACTATCCCATGCCGGATAAACGCTTCCGTTCCATATTCCCTGTAAGTTGGCAGGCTGGCCACCGGGCTGAGAAGAGGAAATCAGCAGATAACGCCCAAACTGGTAATACATCGAAACTAACGCCGGATCATACGTTTTGGAAAAATTCTGAATGCGGACATCGGTAGGCAATTTTGCCGCAGGAGATATACCCAAATCAAAGCCTACACGATTGAAATACTTCTGAAAAGCCGCAACATGACTTTTTAATATTGAAGAGTAAGGTTTTTTCTCTACAGCAGAAAGATAATTGGCACATTTCTCTGTTTCATTGGTTGACAGCGTTTTGTAATCTGTGAAATTCGTAGCAATAGATACCTGGATAATGACCTCATTGGCATTGATCACGTTGATCTTATTTCCCTCTATAGCCGTTGTTCCTCCAGTATTGATAATTCTGGCCCGCGCATCAAATTTCACCTGCCCCGTTACGCCTTCATGAGTTGAAGAAAGTCCGGTCATTTCGAGCGTTTGGGCATCCAGTGCTTTTGAAGTTTTTTGCAATGGGCCGTCGAAACTTGTGGTGAATGTCAGTTTTCCTGGCTTGTCAGCGGTGAGTCTAATGACGATCACCTGATCCGGTTGGGAAGCAAAAACCTCTCTTTTGAAAGTAACTCCGTCCACTTTGAAGGTGGTTGTAAAAACAGCTTTTTCAAGATCGAGCTCCCTGTAATAACCGGTATAGTTTTTATTCCCATTAAACGAGATATTCAAATCGCCAACAGTCTGAAACATGGAGCCATGCAACTGTTTTGCTGTAAGACCACGATTTGCAAGCATATCAGCACGTTGATAATCTTCTTTGAAAATGTAATAACGTACGGAATCAAGAACCGATAATCCGTCCGGATTATCATTCCTGGATGGTCCACCAGACCAAAAAGTACTTTCGTTCAATTGGAGTTTTTCATTGGAGGGATCTCCGAAAACCATTGCAGCCAGGCGCCCGTTACCAATAGGTAACGCTTCGTTCCACACCTTCGCAGGTTTATCATACCACATTTTGAGTTTACCACCCTGTTGTGCTTTACCGTAAGAAATGCAAAAGCAAAAACAGAGGACTGTTAGAAGGATTAATTTTGATCTTTTCATATACTAATTTCAAGGATATAAGACTTCAAAATTACTCACCTTTAACAGCTTGAAACTTTCAAATATAGATTCTTAATTTCCAGAATTGGGTATTTATTTGATTTAAGAAAAAAACGGAAGGATATTGTAGAAGGGTTTTACCAATACGTCACTTTACAAATAGAAACTGCCGGGATCATTTTAAAATCACCGGCAGTCTAATTATCTGTTTGCAATCAACTTAGCATCCACAAGCCACTGAAATAAAGGTTCCATCCAACCTCTGCGACCAAAAACAAAGCCATGTCCGCCTTTGGGGTAAATGTGCATCTCTACCGGAACCTTATGATGGCGCAATGCCTCGAAATATCCGATACTATTATCCACATCGACCACGTTATCATCAGCAGTATGAGTTATATAAGCCGGTGGTGTATCTTCAGTCACCTGAAGTTCGTTGGAAAACAAGTCCACAATTCCCTTTGAAGGATTATCACCCAACAACTGGCTTCTGGAGCCGCTATGAGTGAGTTTATCCTGCATGCTGATAACCGGATACACCAAAATCTGAAAATCGGGACGAAGACTGGTATTATTGGTATTTTCGATCAGCGATTTCTCGTAATGAGTAGCTTCGGTTGAAGCTAAATGTCCTCCGGCTGAGAATCCCATGATTCCGATTTTATTAGGATCAATGGCCCATTTAGGCGCATTTTCACGAACCAGTTTGATCGCTTGTTGAGCGTCTTGCAACGGCCCGATAGACTTATCAGTCATCCTTAGGTCATCTGGCAGTCGATATTTGAGAACGAAGGCAGCTATTCCATTTTTTGCAAATTCTTTAGCGGTGGAAATCCCTTCCCCCTGATAAACAACTACACTATACCCGCCTCCGGGGCAAATAACAACAGCTGATCCGGATGCTTTTTCCTTTTCGGGAAGATAAACTTCGAGGGTTGGCTTTGATACATTCCGGTACATACCCGATTCAAAAGTTTCACCAACAGAAGAACCTGAAAGCTCTTTCGAATTTGGAATATTACCCTGATACAAGGGAATTATCTCCTGAGCACTGATGAACAGTGGACTCAGGAGTAATGCAAATATTAATGATTTCATTCTGGCAAATAAATGTTACATGGCTCTTTTTACTTTAGCATTTTCAGTAAAAAAGTCAACCATCATTTGAATGTTATTATCCACATGGACTCCAGGGCCATGATTACCACCCGGAACCAAATAGAAACGGCTGGGCACTTTTGCATTCTGCAATGCTTCATAAAGCAATTCACTCTGGCAGTTTGGTACTACATTGTCTTTATCTCCATGGAAAATCAGGAATGGAGGGTCTGTCGGATCAACATAAGTAATCGGACTCGCCAGCAAACATTTTTCCTTATTCTCCTGAATCGCTCCGCCGATGTAAAGAGATGCCGGTGAATTTGCATCATTATGAATAAAATTAGTACCACCGCACGAATCCATGACCAGCATATTGGTAGGCCCGAACCAGTCAACTACCGCATCGACCGAGCTGCTGAATTTTTTATAAGGACCAACCTGGCCTTCAATATCAACTGTCGTAGAACCGAGTTTCTGCATTTTTGTATTTCGGGAAGTCCCGGCCATCGCAGCCATATTGCCCCCTGAAGAGCTTCCGCTGATACCCACAAATGCAGTATTCAAGTGATATTGGGCCGCATTGGCTCGCACAAAACGAATCGCAGCCTTGATATCATTCATCGGAGCAGGAAATTTTGCATCCATACTGGAACGATGATTGGGGGTTACCACAGCAAATCCTGCATCAAGCAAGGCTTTTCCTATGGTACCCATATCTGCTCCCTTGGATGAATTTGACAACCAAGCACTACCGTAAACGTAAATCACAACCGGATAGGTCGGCTTTTGTATCGCAGGCAAATAAATATCCAGTTGGTGATATCGCATGGAATCTCCCGCATAGTTGATATCTTTCCAGCTTTTAGAACCAGACTGGCCAAAACTATGCAACGACACAAACAAGGCAAATAGAATTGAAAATAATCTCATATTCAACAATTTAAGTATTAAAAGAATCAAATCCACAAAAAACAGTTATCCTCCCGGGAAGCATAAGATGAGCCTACATTCTGCCTAAGGATGTATTTCTCTTGACGCTTGCCCGAATTAGGGAATAGTACAAATTTAATGATTTTCCAACTATTCTCCCCAATTACCGAAAAAGCATTGGTGCAAGTTCGCGCAAACTACGACGCCAGGTCAGAAATTCGTGCGCGGTATTTTTGGAGACAAACGATACTGCATTAAACCCGGCATTCTTGAGCTCAGTAGTGGCTTTATTAACTCCATCTGGATTTTCACGGCTACCGCAACTTATAAAGATAAGCTTTGGTTTTGCTTTACCTGCAAGGTCAGCAGGAGAATAAACGCCTCCACTCAGAAGTGCATAATAAGAAAACATGTCGGGACGAGCCAGCGTAATCAAGCGTGTTTCAATACCACCCATCGAAAGACCGGCCATAGCACGGTTGGATGAATTAGGTAATGTAAGGAAATTAGCATCAACGTAAGGAATCAGCTCTTCGGTAAGTACTGTTTGGAAAGGTTTGATGTCAAACTTATTAAGTCCTCCGAATTTTACATCATTAGTCATCCCGTAAGTCATCACAATGATAAAGGGCTTGATTTTACCATCGGCAATCAGATTATCCATAATCAGGTTGGCATGTCCTTGATTGCTCCAAGCTGTTTCGTCTTCTCCCCAACCGTGTTGCAAATAGAGTACAGGATAATGTTTTTTGGGATCTTTGCCATAGCCGGGAGGTGTATAAATAAATGCTCTGCGGGATGTTCCGGTACTTTTGGAAGGGAATAAAACCTGCTGAACATTTCCATGAGGAACATCTTTCAGGGCGTAAAAGTCCTTATCCTTAGCAGGAATCTCAATGCCACTTTCCCAACGGGCTGAACCGTAGTAATTTAAAGTACCCGGATCATTAAATACACCACCATCAATTGTGAGGTGATAGTAATGGAAACCTTCGTCCATCGGACCTTCAGTTGTTCCTACCCACACGACATCAGTGCCCTTAGTCAGCACTGTACCTCCTTTTCCACCTAACCCGAGGCTCACGCT